>JAYUGN010000100.1:0-16182 GCA_043767605.1 Gammaproteobacteria bacterium | reverse complement strand
CCAGCGTCGCTGCCGGCGGCCTCGCCGATTTTGGCGAGGCCAGCTTCGAGCCGGCGTTGCAACAGCTCTGCACCGCGCTCGAGCACGAAGGCAAACTCTCGGACATGGGCCGCGACCTGCTCAAGCAGAAAATCGTCGGGCACCTGGCCAGCCGCCTGCGCATCGAAGATTATTTCCGCCGCTTCCCCGAGATCGCCACCGAAGCGGTGGCGCCGCCACTGGTCATCGTCGGCCTGCCGCGCACCGGCACCACGCGCCTGCAGCGCCTGTTGTCGCGCGATGGCCGGCTCTACTCGATGCTGTTCTGGGAATCGCAGTTCCCGGTGCCGCTCCCCGGCGAGACGCTCGAGGCGCCGGCCGTGCGCATCGCCACCGCGCGCGGCATCGTGGACTACATGGTGCAGGCGATGCCCAAGCTGCTGGCGATCCATCCGATGGCCGCGGAAGAGGCCGACGAGGAAGTGATGCTGATGGAGCATTCGTTCCTGTCCGCGTTTGACGCCTACGCCAACATCCCCTCCTACGTCGCATGGCTCGACGAACAGGATCAGGCGCCCGCCTACCGCTTCCTGCGCCGCAGCCTGCAGTTCCTGCAGTGGCAGAAGCGCAAGCGCGGCATCGTCGCGCGGCGCTGGCTGCTGAAGACACCGCACCACCTGCTGCGCATGGACGTGCTGCTCAACGTGTTCCCTGGCGTGCAGGTCATCCAGACCCATCGCGACCCGGTGCAGAGCGTGCCGTCCATCGCCAGCTTCATCCACACGCTCTGGTGCATCTACAGCAGCAGCGCCGACGCCACCGCCGCAGGCCGCGCCTGGAGCGAGCGCATGCGCCGCGGCCTCGAGCACACCATGAAGGTCCGCGCCCGCTCGCCCGGCCAGTTCCTCGACGTGCAGTTCGCCGACACCGTGCAGCGGCCCCTCGAGGTCGTGAAGCGGATCTACGAGTTCATCGGCTGGCCGCTCACGCCAGAGGCCGAGACCGCGATGAAGCAGTGGCTGGTCGAGGACGAGAAGGCGCGCGTCGGCGGCCACGACTACGCGCCGGAAGATTACGGGCTCAGCGAAGCCCAGTTGCGGAAGGACTTCGCCCATTACCGCGCCCGCCACGTAACCGGAGCCGAGGAATCTCATGCTGCTTGAGGACAAGGTCGTACTCATCTCGGGCATTGGCCCGGGCCTGGGCGTGAAGCTCGCCGTCGAGGCCGCGCGCGAAGGCGCATCCGCCGTGATCGTCAGCGCGCGCACAGCGGCAAAGCTCGATGACGCCGAAAGCAAGATCAAGGCGCTGGGCACCCACTGCAAGGTGCTTAAGAAAGCCACCGACATCAAGGACGCCGCCCAGTGCAAGGCACTGGTGGACGCCGGCGTGAAGGCTTTTGGCCGCATCGATGCGCTGGTCAACAGCGCCTTCGAGCACGGCCCGCTGGATTTCGTTTCGAGCGCCAACCTCGAGGGCTGGCTCACCGGCCCGATCGGCACCAACCTGCTCGGCACGTTGAAGCTGACGCAGGCCGTGATCCCGGCGATGAAGGCGCAGGGCGGCGGCGCAATCGTGATGATCAACACCATGGCCGTACGCAAGGTGCCACCGCTGGGCGAAGCCGGCTACGCCGCCTCGAAGGCCGCGCTGGCCGCCACGGTGAAATACCTCGCCAAGGAAGTCGGCCCGCACAAGATCCGTGTGAACACCGTGCACATGGGCTGGATGTGGGGCGCGCCGGTGCAGGGTTACCTGCAGTGGCAGGCGCAGCAGCAGAAAAAGTCCCTGCAGGAAATGCTGGACCAGGTCGCAGCGAACATCCCGCTGGGCCGCATTCCGCCCGACGAGGAATGCGCGCGCGCGGCGCTGTTCATGGTCTCCGACTACGCCAGCGTGGTCACTGGCGCGTCGCTGGATGTGAACGGCGGCGAGTACATGCCCTAGGTTTCACCTCTCCCGCTTGCGGGAGAGGTCGGCGCGCGGAGCGCGCCGGGTGAGGGCTACTCGGAGCCCCAATCCGTCACGGTCGGCGCCACCGGCGCCTTGCCGGCCCCGCTGCGCTGGCCCCACAGCACGCTGGCCGCGGGATCGATCAGGTTCAGCATGCGGTTGAGCAGCGCCTTGAGGACCTGCGCATCGCCGGCGCCGAGCTTCTCGATCAGCTGCGACTCCACGGCCTTGGCCGCCGAGATCAGCCGCAGCACGCAGCCCCGCCCCGCCTCGGTCAGTTCGTATTCGACATCGGTGGCCTCGGCCACCACCGGCGCCTCGCGCAGCAGGCCTTTCTGCACCAGCGCTTGCGCCACCGGCGTGGCGCGGGCCTCGAGGATGCCGCTGGTCGCCGCCTCGAGGTCGGCGCCGGTCATCACCGGTTTGAGCGTCATGCTTGAGAGCACGTAGAACGCCTCGTCGCTGAGCTGCTCCTGCGCCAGGAATGGCCGGATCTGTGAAAAGAACTGGAAGTGCCCGCGGCCGAGCAGGTAGCCGAGGAAATCCTCGCTGAAGCTGCCGGCCAGGAACGCGCGCCGCGGCGGGGCCGACTGTGCGTCGCGCTGCGTGGCATGCGCATAGCGGCCGCCGTGGAACACCAGCGGCGGCGCATCGCTGCGGTCGAAACGCAGCACTTCACCGACGAAGATGATGTGATCGCCTCCGTCGTACTGGAACGCGTTGCGGCACTGGAAGCGCGCGCTGCAGCCGGTCAGCAGCGGGGTCTCGCCCGCGCCGGTCTCGAGCGCAAGGCCCGCGAACTTCTCGGCGCCGCGGCGCGCAAAACGGCTCGACAGTTCCTCTTGGTCCGCGGCCAGCACGTGCACGGCCCAGTGACGGGCCTCGCGGAACGCCGGCAGCGACAGCGATGCGTTCTCGAGACTCCACAGCACCAGCGGCGGGTTCAGCGACACCGAGTTGAAGCTGTTGACCGTCAAGCCCAGCGACGTGCCGTCAGCCGCGCGCGTGGTGATGATGGTGACGCCGGTGGCAAAGGCGCCGAGTGCCTTGCGGAATTCCTTCGGGTCGAAGGCCGCCACTTCGCTCACAAGTTATATTTCACCGTGAACGACGCGTAGTCGTGGTCCGCGTACGGATTCGCCTTCAGCGAGCTCTTGCCGATGCTCTTGTCCGGGTTGCCGAAAAAAGCGTTGTAACCCAGCGACAGCTCAAGGTTCTGCAGGTATTGCCCCGTGAGGTTGATTCCCGCGCGCATATCGCCTTCGCCGTACAGCGGGCCGAAGGTGCCCGGCACCGAGGGGTTACCGCTGATCAGCCACGAAAACGACAGCGGGGTGCCGACATCCCAGCCGGCGAAGGCATTGCGGATCTTGGGCAGCACCAGCGACTGCATCGCGTACGCGCTCTTGTCGTAGAACAGCACGTTGCCGGAACTTGTGTAGTTCTGCGACGCCTTGCCGGCTGTGCAGTCGGCGGGGTTGGAACCCGACATGCACACGCCATCCTGGTTCTTCACCGGCTCGGTTTTCTCCATGGTGAGATAGCCGAACTCGGCGACCACAATGACTTCGTCGTACAGGAAACCCGGGTTGTTCACGTACAGTAATGACATCTGCGCCGAATCGGCGATGCCGGTGGTGTGCCACGGCGCGACCACGCCGGCGATGGTGGATTCCAATGAAGTATCGATGCCCTCGCGCCGGATGAGCTCACCGCCGACGTTGAATACCCAGACCACCGTCGAGAAGCTCAGCGCTTCCATCTGCACGTTGTCCTGGTAGGCCACCGTGTAGGTCACCGGCACTCGCACGTTGAACTGCTGCGTGGTGACGGTCTGCCCGCCACCGGGACCCGAGGTCTCGCCGACGCGGGCATAGCCCATGTTCAGCAGCACGTGCGGGTTGTGGTTGGCGTAGTGAATGTAATACCCGCCGACGTTCAGATCCTCCAGCAACTGGTACTTGAGGCCCACACCCCACTCGTCCTTCTTGTCCGCGAGCTGGTCCGGCGTGCGCGTCGTCAGGATGTATTCCGGCTGGTTCTGAAATCCGTTGGCGGCCGTACACAACGGGCTACTCGGCGTGCCAGAGCCCGGCGCCGGCTGGCCCGTGGTTGCGTCAGTCACCGTCGGCTCGGCGCAGTGCTTCGGGCTCACCGGATTGATCGAGCCGTAGCCGAAATTGGCGCCCGGGCCGACCAGGTCGGCCGGCGAAAAGAAATCCCCTTCCGGATAAATTTCGGTGGGCTTGAACTCGAACTGGTTGTAGGCCAGTGCCGTGAGCGAATCGCTGAGCGATAGCTGCATCGACACCTGGTTCACCGGCAACAGGATTTCCTTGACCTCCACGCCCGGCACGTTGGCCTTGGTGGCGTCGAATGGCCCTTGCGCGCTGACGATGCCGGGGAAGAACAGGCTTTCGCCCCAGGCCGCCAGGTGCTTGCCGGCGCGCAGGGACAATCCCATCGTGTCGGTCAGGTACCACTCGCCGTAGCCGTAGGCCTCCAGCAGGCGGTGGCGCTTGCCGTTGGTTTTCTCGGCCTCGTCGAGCCAGGTCTGGTTGGGCCCATAGCGGTCGCCGTTGGCATTCACGCCGACGCGGTTCACGGTTCTTGCCGAATCGTTGTCGTTGTCCTGTTCGAACACCCGGTCGTAGTGCGCGGCGCCGCTGCCGACCAGGCCGATCTTGCCGAGCCCCAGGTTCTCCAGCTTGATCTCGGTTTCGCCGTAGGCGCTGACGCGGTTGGCCAGCAGCGCGCCTCGCTTGAAGTCGCGGTTGGCGTCGTCGAAGTTCATCGTGATCGGCAGCCCGGTATGCGCGAACGCGCCGATGCAGGGTGGCGTCGGACAACTGGGGCTGGGAATGGACCCGGCGGGCGTGAAGGAAATCCGCATCTGGTCCACCGGGCCGTTGATCAGCGCCGGGTCCGCACTCTTCGTGCGCATGGCGGTCGCGTAGCCCAGCGTCAGCTTGTACTCGGTGTCGACGCCGAACAGGTTCAGCGAGCCGGCCCAGGCCGGGCCACCGGTAGCACAGCCGACGAGCGCAAAAACCACGGCAACGCATCGCGTCCGCGTCATGCGCAGCCGATCCTGCTCAACAATCTCCATGTTTTCCCCCACTTGGCAGCACCTCCTACGTTAGGGGCGCACTCCCCTCGCAGCCTCACCCGAACTGACTAGGGTTACGATGTGCGCGGGGAGAAACAAGCCATGAAGCGATATTTGAGCCCGCAGGACGCTGCCTTCGTGCGGATGGAATCCAAGCGCACGCCGATGCACATCGGCGCCCTGCTGGTGTTCCGCCTGCCGCCGGATGCGCCGGCGGATTTCCTGCGCACGCTTCTCGTGCAGATGCGCCAGAACCCGTTCATGCCGCCGCCGTTCGACTCGCGCCTGGTTCAGACCGGCGTGAACCGCTTGCTGCCAGCCTGGGAACCGGTCGCGCACGACATGGATTACCACATCCGCCACTCGGCGTTGCCCTACCCCGGCGGCGAACGCGAGCTCGGCGTGCTGGTCGAGCGCCTGCACAGCCAGCCGCTGGACCTGAGCCGTCCCTTGTGGGAAGCGCACCTGATCGAGGGCCTCGAGCCATCACCGGACCAACGCGGCGACAAGTCGCCGCGCGGGCGCTTCGCGTTCTACTTCAAGGCGCACCACTGCGCCGTGGACGGCATGGGCGCGATGGAACTGGTGAAGGACTGGCTGTCGGAGGATCCGCTCAACATGGACGGCCCCGGCATGCCGGACAAGCCGGCCCGCCCCGCGCGGCCGCCGGCCAAGGCCGAGAGCCTGCTGCGCCGCGCGCTCAAGAGCACGCGCGGCCGGGCCCGGGACGCCACCGAGCTGCTCAAGACCTTCTACCAGCTCGGCCAGCGCGGCCCCGGCGGCGAGACCAGCGTGCTGCGCGCCGCGGGCGCGACGCCGCGCACGCTGTTCAACGTGCCGGTATCGCAACAGCGCCGGCTCGGCACGCAGCTGCTCGACCTCGCACGGATCAAGGCGATCACAAAGGCCACCGGCACGACCGTCAACGACGTCGCGCTCGCGCTCTGCTCGGGCGCCGTGCGGCGCTACCTGCTGGAGCACGATGCGCTGCCGGCCGCCTCGCTGACCGCGTCCATCCCGATCGGCCTGCCGCGCAGCGACGGCAAACCCGGCAACGCCGTGACCGGCTTCGTCTGTCCGCTGGCCACCGACGAGCCGGATCCGCTCAAGCGCCTCAAGCACATTGCAACCATCACCGACCGCACCAAGAAGCAGCTGCTGAGCATGTCGTCCCGGTCGCTGGAGCAGTTCGCGCTGGTCGGCATGTCGCCGCTGCTGCTCGGCCAGATGACCGGCGTGCTGCCGCGCATCCCGCCGTTCTTCAACCTGGTGGTGTCGAACGTGGTCGCCTCGAAGAAGCTGCTGTACCTGCGCGGCGCGGAGCTGGAGGCGATGTACCCGATCTCGTTCCTGTTCGACGGCTACGCCATCAACCTCACGGTCGTCGGCTACGCCGGCAAGGTCGCGGTCGGCTTCGTCGGCTGCCGCAATGCGATCCCGCACCTGCAGCGCCTCGCGGTCTACACCGGTACCGCGCTCACCGAGCTGGAAGAAGCCGTGAGCCGCGGTGGCGGCCGCGCAGCTGCGGATGGCCGGCCGGTCAGGCCTGCACCGGCGGGCAGGCGCGGCTGATCGCGCCGAGCACGCGCGCCAGCCGCAGCACGCCAGTGGGCGCGACCGACTTGCCGGTGTTGAGGAAGGCCACCGACATCGCGCGCGACGGGTCGGCCCAGCACAGCACCGAGATGAAGCCCAGGTGCCCGAAGGCCTGCGAGCACCTCGGCCCGTAGAGCCCGAACGGGTTTTCGCCCAGCATGAAGCCGGCCGAATAGCGGATCGGGATGCGCAGCATGCCGTCGATCTGCATGCCGCCCACCGGGCGCCGCGCCTCGTTGACCGTATCGGCATTGAACACGCGGACACCGTTGAATTTGCCGCGCTCGAGCAGCATCTGGAACACCCGGCAGGCGTCGTCCGCCGAGGCGTAGATGTTGCCCGCCGGCACGACGCCAGAAAGAAAGGCGTCGCTGTTGGAGGACTCCACCGCATTCTCGAACGACACGCCGAGGATTCTCTTGGCAAAAATGTTGATCGGCCACATCGGCTTGGGTCCGGTAAGAACATTGGCCGGCGACTGCGAACGCAGCTCGGGCGCCAGGCCATAGGTCAGGTGGCGGCAACCCAGCGGCTCCGCAATCCATTCCTTCAGCAGTTCGGGCAGCTCGCGTCCGCTCACGCGGCGCACCAGCTCACCGAGGATGAAGCCGGCGGTGAGCGCGTGGTAAGCCTGCTTCTGGAACTTGGCGTCGGCCGGCTCCGCGGCGCACAGCATGTCGATGATGGCGTCCCAGTTGCGCAACAGGTCCGGCGACGGGTCCTCGATCGGCAGCAGCGGGATGCCGGCGCGGTGCGAGAGAAGTTGGCGCACGGTCACGCGCTCCTTGCCCTTGGCCGCGAATTTCGGGATGTGGTACGAGACGTGGTCTTCGAGGTGCAGCTTGCCGAGCTCCACCAGCTTGTGCACCAGCAGCGCACTGATCGCCTTGGATGCCGAGAACAGGCTGATCGGCGTATCGGGATGGATCGGCACCGGCTCGCCTTCGTCGCCCTGCAGGTTGCCGCTGATGCAGCCGATGCCGCGCTTCAGGATGATCTTGCCGTGGCGCCGGATCACCAGCGTCATCGCCGGCTGCAGGCCCGAGCGGTACAGGTCCTCGACCGCGTTCCAGATCGCCTCGACTCGCAGCGCGTCCAGGCCGACATCTTTCGCGTCGCATTCGGCGTCCGCGTCGATGGTGGTGACCTCACCCACGTGAGCGGGCACCTTCACGCGCCTGGCGACGATCATGGCGGGTTCAGACCTGCCCGGCCGGGATGCGCGCGGTGAGCCCGTCGAGGGCCGCGGTGATCTCGACCTGGCAGGACAGACGGCTGTCAGCCATCGGTTCGATCGCGCCCTCGAGCATGCCCTGCTCCTGGGGGTCGATCGGCAGCAACTTGCCGAGCCAGGGCCGATCCACGTAGAGGTGGCAGGTCGCGCAGGAACAGCAGCCGCCGCATTCGCCGATGATGCCGGGCACGAAGTTTGTGACGGCCGCCTGCATCAGCGACTTGCCGATGTCGGCCTCGACGGTCTGCCCGGCGCCGCCGGGCTGGATGAAAGTGACCTTGATGGTAGAAACGGGCGGCATGGGCCTCTATATATCAGGCCGGCGCGCTTGCAGGCAGCAGCGATTTCAGTGCAACGCCTTCATCCGCCAGCACCGCGGCATCGATTCGCGCGCCGCTGGCAACCAGCTTCTTCGCAAACATGAAGTCCGCGGCGCGATTCACGGTGTCGGCGGCGATCAGCACGCCGTCGCGCAGGTAGAACGCGGCGAACGAGCGGCCGGTGGCAGGATCGCCGCGGAACACGCAGCGGTCGTGCCCGGCTGAGAGCCCGACCATCTGCAGCTTCAGGTCGTACTGATCCGACCAGAACCACGGCACGGTCTGGTACGGCGCGGGCTTGCCGGCGAGCGTCGCGGCCGCGGCACGCCCCTGCTCCAGCGCGTTCTGCACCGACTCCAGGCGGATACGTCGGCCGGCGAAGGCGCTCGGGTGGCTGGTGCAATCGCCGGCCGCGACGATGTCGGGATCCGAAGTGCGCGTCTGTTCATCCACGACGATGCCGTTGTCGACAGCGAGGCCCGCTTCAACGGCCAACTCGACGTTGGGCACGATACCGATGCCGATCACCATCAGGTCGCAGTCGATGGCAGTGCCGTCGCCGAGCACCACGCGCCGGACCTCGGGCTCGCCTTCCAGCGCCGCGAGCTGCGCGCCGGTGCGCAGGTCCACGCCTGCCTCGCGGTGCACGCGCTCGAAGAATGCGCTGACCTGCGGCACGGCCACGCGCGCCAGCACGCGCGGCAGGCCCTCGAGAACCGTGACCTTCAGGCCGCGCTTGATCGCCACGGCCGCGACTTCCAGCCCGATGAACCCGCCGCCGACAATCACCATGCGGGCGCCCGGCTTGCAGCGCGCGCGGATCGCATCGACGTCGGCAATCGTGCGCAGCGGGAATACATTTGAAAAACCGGCGCTTGAAAGGCGGGCATTTGCGCGATCGGCGCCAGGCAGGGAAAGACCGCGCGGCCGGCCGCCGGTCGCCAGCGCGAGCTTGCCGTAGGCAATGGAACTGCCGTCGGCCAGCTGCACGCGGTGCGCGCTGCGATCAATCTTCGTGACGCGCGCGCCGAGTTTCAGCTCGACGCCGGCCTTGTCGAGGCTGGCGCGCGGGATCACGTACAGGCTTTCGACGGCCGCCTCGCCCGCGAGATAGGCCTTCGAGAGCGGCGGGCGCTTGTACGGAACGTGCGGCTCGTCGGCGACCAGCGTCACCGGCCCGGCGTGGCCGAGCTTGCGCAGCTGGACGGCGATCTCGCCGCCGGCCTGGCCGCCGCCGACGATCACGATGGTCTCGCCGCTCACGCTTTCGCGTACCCCAGCGTCTTCAGCGCCGCGCTGACCTCCTCGAGGATCTTCGGGTCGTCGATGGTGGCCGGCGCGGTATACGGCTCGCCGTCGGCGATCGCACGCATGGTCTTGCGCAGCACCTTGCCCGAGCGCGTCTTGGGCAGGCGCGCGATCACCACCGCCTGCTTGAACGAGGCGACCGCGCCGATCTGCGCGCGCACGCGCTCGACGATTTCCTTGACGATTTCGGCGTGCGGCCGGGTTACGCCGGCTTTCAGCACGACCAGACCCACCGGCAGCTGGCCCTTTAGCGCATCGGCCGCACCGATCACGGCGCACTCGGCCACGTCGGGATGGCCGGCGAGCACCTCTTCCATGGCGCCGGTCGAAAGCCGGTGGCCGGCCACATTAATAATGTCGTCGATGCGGGACATGATCCAGAGATAGCCGTCCGCGTCGAGGTAGCCGGCGTCGCCGGTCAGGTAATAGCCGGGATAGCGCACGAGGTAGACCTCACGGTAGCCCTCCTCGTTCTGCCACATCGTCGGCAGCGTGCCTGGCGGCAGCGGCAGCTTGATCACGATGTTGCCGATCGTTCCGGGCGCGACCGGCGCACCGCTCTCGTCGAGCACCTGGATGTCATAACCCGGCACCGGCACGGTCGAGGAACCGGGTTTCACCGGCATCGGCTCGAGGCCTCGGCAGTTGGCGGCCGCCGGCCAGCCGGTTTCTGTCTGCCACCAATGGTCGATCACCGGCACCTTGAGATGATGCTGCGCCCACTGGATCGTGTCGGGATCGCAGCGCTCGCCGGCCAGGAACAGGGTGCGGAATTTCGACAGGTCGTACTGGCCGATGAGCTCGCCGCGCGGGTCTTCCTTCTTGATCGCACGGAACGCCGTCGGCGCGGTGAAGAACACCTTCACGCCGTGCTGCGAGATCACGCGCCAGAACGCGCCCGCGTCGGGCGTGCCGACCGGCTTGCCCTCGTAAAGCACCGTGGTGCAGCCGTGCAGCAGCGGCGCGTAGACGATGTACGAATGGCCGACCGCCCAGCCGATGTCGGAGGCGGACCAGAACACGTCGCCCGGATCGATGTCGTACACCGCCTTCATCGAGTACTTGAGCGCAACGGCGTGGCCGCCGTGGTCGCGCACCACGCCCTTGGGCTTGCCGGTCGTGCCGGACGTATAAAGGATGTATAGCGGATCAGTCGCCGCGAGCGGGACGCAGTGCGCGGGCTTGGCCGCGGCTTCCGCTTCCTGCCAGTCGACATCGCGGCCGGCGGTCAGCGCGGCCGGGCACTGCGGTCGCTGCAGCACGATGCAGCGCGCGACCTTGTGCGTGGCGAGCTCGATAGCCTGGTTCAGCAGCGGCAGGTACTCGACGACCCGCCCCGGTTCGATGCCGCAGGTCGCGGACACCAGCATCACCGGCTTGGCGTCGTCGATGCGCTTGGCCAGCTCCGGCGCGGCGAAGCCGCCGAACACCACGGAATGCACGGCGCCGATGCGCGCACACGCGAGCATGGCGATGACGGCTTCCGGAACCATCGGCATGTAGATGATCACGCGCTCGCCGTGCCTGACGCCCTGCGCCTGCAACGCCCCGGCGAACTTCGCGACGCGATCGCGCAGCTCGCGGTAGGTGAACGTCGTGACCGTCTGCGTGACCGGGCTGTCGTAGATCAGCGCGGCCTGCTCGGCGCGGTCGCCCTCGACGTGGCGGTCGAGCGCGTTGTAGCAGGTGTTCAGCATGCCGCCGGTGAACCAGCGGTACATCGGCGCACGGGAGTCGTCCAGCACCTTGTCCCACGGTTTATCCCAGTGCAGCGCGGCGGCCTGCTCGGCCCAGAAACTTTCCGGATCCTGCAGCGAGCGGCGGTGCGCCTCGGCGTATCGCGTCATGGTTGCTCCCCCTCACCCGGCGCTTCGCGCCGGCCTCTCCCCGCGCGCGGGGAGAGGCAAGACGTTCGTGGCGTGCTCGCGGATGAAGGCGGCGATGTCCTCGTGCGACTCGCGCGCTTCCGGGAACAGCGCGACGAACAGCGGGAAGGCGTGCGGCAGCACCGGCCAGACGTCGAGGCGAGTGTTGACGCCGGCCTCGCGCGCCTGCCGCGCTGCGAGCACGGAATCATCGAGCAGCAATTCGGTTTCGCTGACCAGGAAGTACAGCGGCGGAAAACCGGTGTAGTCGGCATACAGCGGCGAGAGCTCGGGATCGGCGCCGTCGGCCTTGCCGACATAGGTCTGCAGCAGCTCGGCCAGACCGAACGCCGGGAACATGTCGTCGCGGCCGGCGTTGTACATGCGCGAGGGCGGTGCGTAGCCGCGTGCCATCTCGGTCACCGCGGAGATCGGCACCGCACAACTGGGCATCGGCAGCCCGCCCCTGCGGATGCGCTGCAAGAGGCCCAGCACCAGGTTGCCGCCGGCGGATTCGCCCGCCAGCGCGATGCGCTCTGGCTTGAAGCCCGCCGCCAGCATCCCGCGATACGCGCGCTCGCAATCGTCGAGCGCCGCGGGATACGCGTGCAGCGGCGCGAGCCGGTAGTCCGGCAGGAAGCCGGTGGCGTCGAGGCGCCGGCACAGCGAGGCGAGGAATGGCAGGTGCGCGTCGGGCGAGGCAGGCACCAGGAAGCCGCCGCCGTGCAGGTACAGGATCGCGAGCTTGCTCGTGTCACCGAACTCACCGACGACCGGGCCCGGCACGCCGTTGATGATGCGGTAGTCCACGGCCAGGCCCTGGCTACTCGACGGCAACCGGCGCGCCACCTGGCGCTGCGCCTTCAGGATCCGCGTCATCGAGGCGCCGGACAGCCACCAGATCAGCGGCTTGAGGATGCAGCGGATCAGCAGGAACAGCAGCACACGGCTGCGCAGGCTGATCCGCACGGGCTTTACTGTCATAGGCAAGGCTGAACTCCCCAATTGCTGTCCCGAATTCTGTGGATTCCGTTGCAGCGGCGCGTCACCCTTTTGGCGCAGGCCCCGCAGCTAGTGACAAAGGCTCTTCCAGAAACGAGCGCACTTGGGCAACCACCTCAGGCAACTCGGGGACCTTGAGCCGGTTTTTACGCACAAACCCTTGCCACTGCTTCTGCTTTTCAACATTCTGCGCGAACCCCTCGGTCAATCCCAAGGGCAGTCCGTCGGGCAACTTCGTCTTCCGCCGTTTGAAAGTCGCCGCGATCGCAATCCCCAGCGCGCGTGGGTCAAGAACCCCTTCCAATGCGAGCGCGCGCAAATCGAAAAAGTCCTTCATGCGGCTGTTGGCCATGCCCAGGCTCACGACGGCGTAGCGGCTGAGCACGATGTTGAAGTCTTCGCCTGCCGCTTTTGCCTTGGAGAGAAGGCGGGCGTGTACCGACGCGGCCACGTCTGGCGAACGACCTGGGGCAGCATTCACGCAACTGATTCCAGATACGGTCGCATCACGTTGCTGACGCGGCAAAGCTCGGCGTAGCGCCACATCTCATCGGTACTGGCGCGTTTTCCGCGTCGTGCTTCACGCAGGGCTTCCAGCGCGACGTCAAGACCGATCTTGTTGCGGAACTTGAAGCAGTCCACGACCGTTCTGGCGACGCTTGTAACGCGGAGGCTCACACCCTCCACGGTATGTACCTCAATGCCTTCCGCGAGAGACGCCGCGGAAAAACGCACAACTCGCAGCGGCGGGTATTTCAGGCGCGGCGGCTTGTCCTTGTTGCCAATGGCGATCCAGATTTCGAACGGCGCCTGAGTGGTCAGGTCGTGGAACCTGAGAGCGGTCAGCAGGCAGAAGACCGCGCGGGGCGCGCGATGGGCAACCGTTGCAAGTGATCCATGCTCGGAAGGCTGGTAGTTCGGGGACGCGTACAGGCCTGGCGCCAGGCGCTGCAGTTTTCCCTCCCTCACCCATCGTGAGAGTTGGACCCTTGGAATCCCGGCAGCCTGAAACTCTGACGCACGCAGGACTCTCCCCTTGCGGGAAAGCCGCTTCAGAGAAGCAGAGTTGTCCATGGAAGAATTGTTCCATATTTACGGTCTTTATGCTTATTTACCGCCTATTTGGAACAGCGATCATCCTCCCAACCTGCAAGGACTCGAAGTGCGGTGGCCCTTCTCTTGGATTGCCTCGCTGAATCTGCATCCTCACCAAATAGTCGAATGCTGTACCGACTAGCCCGAAGTTAGTTGTCAGCGGCGCCGCCAATATTCGCCTTACCGGCCCCATTTTGGGGGTTTGAAAGTCGGCGGCTAGCTGAGCACGTACCTCAGCCACCTGTAGCAGTGATGTAAGGCTCATGCCAATTACATCCGGAAGATGCCGTAGCTGGGATCCTTGATCGGGGTATTGAGCGCCGCCGACAGCGCGATGCCGAGCGCATTGCGCGTATCCACCGGGTCGAGGATGCCGTCGTCCCAGATCTCGGACGTGGAGTAGTACGCGCTCGAAGTGCGCTTGTACTCCTCCAGCACCGGCTCGCGGATCGCCGCGATCTCCTCGGCCGAGAGCTTCTTGCCCTGCTTGGCCATCTGCCGGATCTTCACGTCGGCCAGCACGTTGGCCGCCTGCTCCGCGCCCATCACGCCGATCTGGTGGTTGGGCCAGGAGAACAGGAAGCGCGAATCGAACGCGCGCCCGCTCATGCCGTAGTTGCCGGCGCCGAAGGAGCCGTGGCACATCACGGTGAACTTCGGCACCTCGCAGCCCGACACCGCCATGATCATCTTGGCGCCATCCTTGGTGATGCCGCGCTGCTCGTACTCGCGGCCGACCATGAAGCCGGTGATGTTCTGCAGGAACAGGATCGGTGTCCTGTTCTGGTTGCACAGCTCGATGAAGTGCGTGCCCTTGAGCGCGCTGTCGTTGAACAGCACGCCGTTGTTGGCGAGGATGCCGATCTTGTAGCCCCAGACGTGCGCGTAACCGCAGATCAGCGTGGTGCCGTAGGCCGGCTGGTATTCGTGGAAGCGGCTGCCATCGGCCATGCGCGCGATGACTTCGCGCATATCAAACTGCTGCTTGATGTCGCGCGGCAGGATTCCGTACAGCTCCTGCGGGTCATACAGCGGGGCTTCCGGTTCCTGCCACTCGATCGGCGTCTTCTGCGGGCGCCTGAACTGCGCGACGACGTCACGCGCGATGGCAATGGCCTCTTCTTCAGACGCGGCCGGGTAATCGGCGACGCCGGACTTCTTCGTGTGCATGTCGCAGCCGCCGAGCTCGTCCACCGTGTTCTCCTCGCCGGTGGCCGCCTTCACCAGCGGCGGCCCAGCAAGGAAAATCGCGCCAGTGCCGCGCACGATCACGTTGTAATCGGACAACGCCGGCACGTACGCGCCGCCCGCTGTGCAGTGACCCAGCACGACCGCGACCTGCGGCACGCCCATCTTCGAGAGGATGGACTGGTTCCGGAAAATCCGGCCGGCGTGGTACTTGTCGGGGAAGCCGTGCGCCATCAAGGGAAGAAACCCGCCGGCGGAATCGCACAGGTGCACGACCGGCAAGCGGTTCTCGATGGCGATGTCCATCGCGCGCACGGTCTTCTTGATGCCCAGCGGATACCAGGCCCCGCCTTTCACGCTGGCATCGCCGGCGTTGACTACAACTTCGCGCCCGGAGACCACGCCGATGCCGGTGACGACGGCCGCGCCCGGCACTTCACCCTCGTATTCCATGTTGGCGGCAAGCGTCGAGAGCTCCAGGAACGGCGTGCCCGGGTCGAGCAGCTGGTCGAGGCGCTCGCGCACCGTCATCTTGTTTTGCTTGCGCAGGCGCTCGAGGTCGCGCTCGGGGCGCACGTGGCGCGCCTGGCGCTGCTTTTCGCGCAGCTCCTGCGCCAGTTTGCGGTTGTGGGCCGCGTTGGCCTGAAAATCGGCGGAATGCGTATTGAGTTTCGATTCAATGCGCTTCATGTATTTCCTCCCCTCTCCCGCTTGTGCTCCCCTCTCCCGCATGCGGGAGAGGGGTTGGGGGTGAGGGTTCCAGCGACAGCAGCAGCGCATCGCGCTCGAAAGTCTGGCCCGGCGCGAAGTGCACGGCGGCCACGATGCCATCACGCGCAGCGATGAGGGTCGTTTCCATCTTCATGCTCTCCATCAGCAGCAGTGCCTCGCCCTTCGCGACTTTCTGCCCCGGCTTGGCGTGCACGGCCACCAGGCTGCCGGGCATCGGCGCGCGCAAGCCGTCGTCAGCGGCACCGTGCGACTGCAGCGCGAGGCGATCCAGCGGATGTTCGTAGGTCAGCTGGTAGGCCTCGCCCTCGAAATGAATGAACACGTCATCGCCACATGTGGCGACGTGCAGTGGCAGGTCAAAGCTGCTGAAGGTGACGGTCGCGCCGTCCATGTGCAGGCGGTAGCCCTCGGCGGTGCGCGAGAGCTCGACGTTGTATTCCGCGTCGTTCAACTTGAAGGCATGGTGCATCAGTTCCTCCAGCCGCCGATCGCGGCGTGCAGGTCGGGCACCGCATCGGCCACGTCGCGCAGGGCACGCGTGTGGTACGCCGCCGTGGACAGCAGCACGCGCTCCAGCGCGGGCGGCGGCGGCGGCTCGGCAGCGACCTCCGGGTGCGCGTCGAGGAAGCCGGTATGGATCTCGCCCTTGCGGAACGCCTCGTGGTTCAGCAGGCGCCGCAGGAAGCCGATGTTGGTCTTGCAGCCGAGCAGCACATAGTCGCGCAGCGCCCGGTCGGCGCGCTGCATCGCCTGCGCGCGATCCGCGCCCGTCACGATCAGCTTGGCCAGCATCGGGTCAAA
>JAYUGN010000099.1:0-16210 GCA_043767605.1 Gammaproteobacteria bacterium | reverse complement strand
TCGATTCGTAGGCCTTCAGCGTGTAGGCCTGCTCGGACAAATACTTGTCCTCGAGGTTGCCGTCCTCGACGCCGGTCAGCGAGAGCTTGGCCAGCTTGATCATCGTCGTGCTTTTCGCAGCGATCTTGTGCGCGATGGCCAGCGCGGTCTCGCGCAGCGCGGCGCGCGGCACCACGGCCTCGAGCGCGCCGAGCCGGTAAGCCTCGGCGGCGCCGATGGATTCGCCGGTGAAATACATCATGCGGACTTTCTGCACCGGGAACAGGCGCTGCAGGTGCGCGCCGCCGCCCATGGCGCCGCGATCCACTTCCGGCACGCCGAAGGTCGCGTCGTCCGCGGCCACGACGATGTCCGCCGCGCCCGACATGCCGATGCCACCGCCGAGCACGAAGCCATGCACGGCGACGATGACGGGCAGCGGATTGCGATGGATCGCCTCGTAGGTGCGCGCGTTGCCGAGGTTCACGTCGCCGATCTTCTCGGGATGCGCGTCGAGCTCCTTGATGTCCACGCCGGCGCAGAAACCGCGGCCTTCGGCGCGGATCACGATCACGCGCGCCGACGGTTCGCGGCCCAGGCGCTCGAGCTCATCGGCCAGCGCGTGCCAGCCGGCGGCGTTCAGCGCATTCACCGGCGGCCGCTCGATCACCAGTTCGGCGACGCCGTCCGCGATCCTGGTCTTGAAGGGCGCGCTCATGCGCTCTCACCCGCGCCTTCGGCGCGGCCTCTCCCATAGGTAGAGGCGAAGGCACCGAGCGCGGCGAGGCGCAGCGAGGTTTCCGTAACGATGCGCTGGATCAGCACGGCCACGGTGGGCAAGTCATCGATCGCTGCCGCAACCTGCCCGCTGGGCAGCACGCCCTCGTCGGGCCGACCTTCGACCATCGCGCGCTGGATCAGCACCGGCGCATTGGCGGCCATCAGGGCCTGGGCCATCGAATCGCCGTCGCCCAGCGCCACATAGGCGGTCCGCACCATATATATGAATGACATGCCCGTCCGCGCCTTCCACCTCCAGGCGCTGGCGAGCGCCGTGGCGAGCTGGCGCAGCGCACCGCCGGATTCGAGGCGCGCCACGAAATCGTTGTCGATCATCCGGTGCGGCAAGCCGTCCACCGCCGTAGTCGTACGGATCTGCGCCGCGTCTTTCACCTTCAGGTAACGATCCAGCGTTGCGCGCGGCACCGGCGATTCCGCGGTGAGCAGGAAGCGCGTGCCCATTGCAATGCCAGCGGCGCCGTAGGCCAGCGCGCCGGCCAGCCCGCGGCCATCGCTGTAACCGCCGGCCGCAACGACCGGCACCTTCACGGCGTTAAGCACCTGCGGCAGCAGGATCGTAGTCGGCACCGAGCCGGTGTGGCCGCCGCCCTCCGCGCCCTGGATCGTGATCACATCGGCGCCCAGCTCTACCGCTTTCAGCGCGTGCTTCAGCGCGCCGACGGTAGGCATGCACAGCACGCCGGCCTTCTTGAAGCGCGCGATGGTCGCCGCGTCCGGCCCGCGGCCGTAGGACACCGCGCGCACGCGGTCCGCATTCTTCAGCACGACCTCGATGACCTGCGCTGCGTTGGGCTGGAACATGTGGAAGTTCACGCCGAAGCGCTCGCGCGTCGTGCTGCGCAGTTCGGCAATGGCCGCTTCGAGTTCGGCTGTGGACATCGTGGCAGCGGCGAGGAACCCGAAGCCGCCAGCATTTGAAGTTGCCGCGACCAGTTTGGCCGTCGCGATCCATCCCATCGCGGTCTGCACGATGGGATAGCGGCAGCCGAGCAGTTGAGTCAGCGGAGTAACAAGGCTCATGCGGCCCTCACGATTACCGAGGAGCCGTGGCCGAACAAACCCTGGTTGGCCGTGATGCCGATGCGCGCGCCCTGCACCTGCCGGGCGCCAGCCTGGCCACGGATCTGCCAGGCCAGTTCGCAGACCTGCGCGATCGCCTGCGCCGGCACCGCTTCGCCGAAACACGCGAGGCCACCCGAAGCGTTTATCGGGATCCGGCCGCCGACGCGCGTGGCGCCTTCGCGCGTGAGCTTCGCGGCCTCGCCGCGCTGGCACAGCTGCAGGTCCTCGATCCAGTCGAGTTCCAGCGCGGTGGAAAGGTCGTAGACCTCGGCGAGGCTCACGTCCTTCGGCGAGATGCCGGCTTCTTCGTAAGCCTTGCGCGGCAGCGACTCGCGATAGCGGTGCGCCGTGCCGGTCACCGCGGAATCGTTCGACAGATCCGGCATCTCGACCACCGCCGACGGAAAGGTCGGCGTCACCGTGGAGATCGCCGCGATGCGCGGCGCGTTCGCCCGGCCCTTGCGCTTCGCATAGTCGAGGCTGCAGATCACCAGCGCCGCGCCGCCATCGGACGTCGCGCAGATATCCATCAAGCGCAGCGGATCGGCCACCATCGCGGAGGCCGCCACATCCGCCGCCGTGAACTTCTTGCGGTAGCGCGCGTTCGCATTCTCGCTGCCGTGCGCAGCGTTCTTGATCTTCACCGCCGCGAAATCGTCCGGCGTGTCGCCGTAAAGCGCCATGCGCCGGCGCGCGTACAGCGCGAAGTAGGTCGGGTTGGTGATGCCGAGGCGAAAGCGGACCCAGTCCGGATCGTCCGGCCGCTCGCCCTTGGCGGGCGCGAGGAAACCCTTGGGCGTCGTATCGGCGCCGACCACCAGCGCGACTTCGCATTCGCCGGAGAGAATTTTCGAGCGCGCCGCGGCCAGCGCCTGCGAGCCCGAGGCACAGGCCGCATACGAGGTGTTGACTTGCGCACCCTGCCAGCCCAGCGCCTGCGCGACGCTCGCGCCGGCGACGAAACCCGGATAGCCGTTGCGGATCGTGCCGCCGCCCGAGACGAACTGGATCTCGCGCCAGTCCACGCCGGCATCGGCCAGCGCCGCGCGCGCCGCCGCCACGCCGTACTCGACGAAGTTCTTGCCCCACTTGCCCCAGGGGTGCATGCCCGCGCCGAGGATGGCGACCTCGCGCAGGGTCACGCCCCTCTCCCGCGTGCAGAATTCCCCTCTCCCGCTTGCGGGAGAGGGGCTGGGGGTGAGGGACTCCAGGCCCAGCTGAGCTTGCCGTCGGTAAGCGGCTGGAGCTTGAGCTCCATGCTCATGCCGAGCTTCAGGCTCTCGACGCCGACGCCGCGCACGACCATGCCGAGCACGACCATTTTTTCGCGCTCGAGTTCCACCGCCGCGATGGCGAAGGGCTCGTAGGGGTCGGCGGCGAGGAAGGGCTCGGGCGGCGCGTAACAGGCGTTGGTCCAGGACCACAGCTTGCCGCTGCGCGAGAGCTGCACTTCTTCGAAGGCCTCGCTGCTGCAGGCCGGATTGCGGCAGAAGCTGATCTGCTTGGGGAAGTAATAGGTGCCGCAGGCCTTGCAGCGCGCGCCGAGCAGGTGCGGCGTCTGCTCGTCGAGCGTGAACCAGCCCGGCAGCACCGGCGCGGGGCCCACACCGTACGGGGCGATGTCCTCGCTGCGCACGACCGCGGGCGTCGTCATGCGGCGCGCGCCACGGCGGGATTGTTCTTGATGACGCTGGCGCGCAGGTTGTGCGGATCCAGCCGCTGGATGATCGCGAGTTGCTCGGCACTGGGCTCCGGCGTGGTCGCGATGCGCTCGGCCTTCAGCAGCGGGAAACCCGTCGCGGCCTGCACCTGCTCGAAATTCACGCCCGGATGCAGCGAGATCACGCGCACCGCGTGCTGCGGCCCGCGGAAATCCATCACGCACAGGTCGGTCACCATCAGGCGCAGGTCCACGAATTCGCGCTTCACGCCCTGGGGCCAGCGCTCCTCGTTGTAGCCGACGCTGCCGACGACATCGACTTCCTTCTCGGTGAAGGAGCGCGTGCTGTGCATCGGCACGAACATCGAGTTCGCGTGGTTGATGCTGTTGCCCGGAAACCCTCGCACGCCGAGCATCTGCGCCTTGGGCTTCTTGAAATCGCCGATGCAGGAAATGTTCCCCTGCCCCCAGCGGTCGATCTGGCTGGGCGTGACCATCGCGTGGCGCCGGCCGTTCCAGACCACGTCGAACACGCGCGAGAACGGCATCCAGCCCGCGAACTTCGGCTTAAATTCGTTTGGGGGGGCCCCGCGCGCACCGAGCGGGATCGGCTCCTCGACGAGGAACGCCTCGCTGTCGGTCATCATCAGTTCCGGCGCGTAGGTCAGCTTGGCGAGGCCGACCGCGAGGCGCGGCACGATGCCGATGCCCGAGGCCAGCACTTCGCCATCGCCACGCCAGGCTTCGCTGGCGGCGACGATGCAGAGTTCAGTCAAGGTGGCAGTCATCTAGAAGTCATCATTCAAAATATGGGCAGCGGCAGCTTGCCGACGCGCGCTTCGCCGCCGACCTTGCCGAGATAGGCCGCCTCGCCCGCGGCAACGAACTCATCCACGTACTTCTGCCAGCCCTGCTCTTCGCCGGCGCCGGCCGCGTAGCGCTTGAAGTGGTCCATGTCCCAGCCATAACGCGGCGCGCACGACGTTGGATGCGCACCGTACGGCGCGTGCACCACGCCGCTCACCAGCGAGCGCTCGAAATAATTGGCCTTCACCGAATCGGGATGCGAGCGGTCGAGCCGCTCGGTGAGTTCCTCGCAGGACACGTAGCTCTTGTCAGCCGCGCGCGCGAAGAGATCGTCGAAATACGGATCCGGGCCGTGGATCTGCGTGTTACCGAGCCGATCGGCGACGTCCACGTGCAGCAGCGCGGCGTCGAGGCGCAGCGCCGGCATCGCCAGCAGCGTTTCGCCGTCGCCGTACGGCGAAGTGATCGTCTTGAAATCCGGGTTGTAGGTGGTCACGTCCGTGCCGAGGCCGACGCGCGTCGGCAGGAACGGCAGCCGCATGCCGGCGGCACGCAAGCCCCACTGCAACAGGCCTTCGTCGAGCTCGCAGACCTCGACGCCGGTCGTCTCGCGAATTCTCTTGAACCACGGCTCGATCGGCATCGCATCGAGGGACACGAAGCCATACACCAGCTTCTTCACCTTGCCGGCCGCGCAAAGCATGCCGATCTCGGGGCCGCCGTAGGCGACGACGGTCAGGTTCTTCAGCGTTGATCGCAGGATCTCGCGCACGAGCGCCATCGGCTTGCGCCGGGGACCCCAGCCGCCGATGCCCAGCGTCATGCCGTCGCGCAACTGCGCGACCACCTCGCCAGCATTGAGCGTCTTGTTCAGAAGCCCCTCACCCGGCGCTTCGCGCCGGCCTCTCCCGAAGGGAGAGGCAAGAACCTGCTCACCGGAACCCCACGGAGAAGTCGTGGCCCCAGATCGAGACGCGCTGACCCTCGGTGGTCTTCCAGGTGGCCGGATCGACGCTGATGCCGCCCCAGCCGTATTCGAGCGGGAACATCCCGGGCGTCATCATGTAGAACGACGTCATCTTGTCGTTCTCGTGCTGGCCCATCGTCGCCATCAGCTTCACGCCGGCTTTCTGCTGGCGCTGCTCGGCGCGTTCCACTTCTTCCTTTTCGTTCACCTCGACCATGATGTGGACGCAGCCCGAGGGCACCGGCATTTCCGCAAGCGCGAGGCTGTGGTGGCGGCCGCCCGCGCAGTGCAGGAAGTAGATGCGCATCGGCGGCGCATCGGGCGCGAACTTCAGGCTCATCGTGTCCGAGAGGCCGAAGCCGAGCACGTCACGGAAGAACTTCAGCGAGGCGTCGAACGACAGCGACGGCAGCACGGTGTGGCCCATGCCCTGGTCGCCGGTCTTGAAGCCCTTCACGCCGATGGGCGAGGCGAACGGCGCCCTCGCGCCGCTGTAGCCGTAGCTGATCTCATGGCGGTTGCCGGAGGGATCGTTGAACACGGCGAGGTCGGCGACGCAACGCAGCTTGCGTTCCGCTTCGCTGCCCGCAGTGATCGCGGTGCCGGATATGCGCACGGCGCCGACGACTTCATCAAAGGCCTTGCGATCGGCGACTTCCCAGCCCGAGGCAAGGTAACGGTCGGCCGCGCCCTTGACGACGGCGAGGCGGAAATTGCGCTCGTCCATCTTGAGGTACAGGCCGCCTTCGGGCGCCGCCGATGTGCTCATCCCCAGCACTTGCTCGGCGAAGTGCGTCCACTTCGAAATGTCGGTGCTTTCGGCGACGACGTACGACAGCGCCTGGATCTTCACCATGGTGTCCCTGCCCTTTGATTTATCGACGGAAATAGTGGGACGCAGACGCTTCGCCTGCTTCACCCATTCAGGTGAGTCGCGGCAGCCAGTGCCGCCCGCCGGCCGGAGAAGATGCAGTCGGCGACCGACAGGCCACTGACGTACAGGTGCGAGCAGACGCCGATCGCGTTGCGCCCGGCGGCGTACAGGCCGGGGATCGCGCGACCGTCGTGGCGCTTCACCGCGCCGGTGGCCTCGTCCACCACCAGCCCGCCCAGCGACAGGGTCGGCAGCGGGAACAGCTTGCTGGTCACACCCACGTCGATGGCATAGAACGGCCCGGTTGCGATGGCGCGGATGTCGTCGCGGCTCTTGCCGAATTCGTCGTGCGCACCCGCCGCAGCGGCGTTGTACGCGGCAATGGTCTTGCCGAAGCCCGCCGCATCGAAGCCGCAAGCGGTGGCCAGCGCCTCCAGCGTGGCGGCCTTGCGCCGCGCGAACTTCAGCGCCAGCAGCGCGGGCCCGCGCTGGAACGAGTACAGCTCCTTGCTCTTCAACTGCGCCAGCGTCTCGCGGTACAGCGGTTCGTCGAGCACGATGAAGGCCTTGCCTTCGTGGTGCTCGATCAGCTCAAAGCCGATCGTCGCGCCGTACAGGGTTTCGTCGCCGATGCGCGCACCCTGCCCGTTCACCATCGGCCCCCACGACAGCCCCGCCGGCGGCCGGATGAAGCGCCAGGCCGACAGGTGCGACATGCGATCCACCGCGCCACCCGCGCTCTGGCCCAGCCGGATGCCGCTGCCGTCGTCGCCGGGGTTGCCCAGCGGCATGCCCTGCAGGTATTTCGGTGCGTAGTGCGCCACCATCGCGCGGTTGAAGACAAAACCTCCGGCGGCGAGACACACACCCCTTCTTGCACAGATGTTGCGCGCCACGCGCTGGCCTTCCAGCGCGGCCGCCTTTCGCTGGTAGCGCGCGGCGATGGCCAGCGTGATGCCGGCCATCGGGAAGGCCGGCGGCAGCATCAGCACGTACTTCGTGGCCAGCGCCTGCCATTTCGCGTACTGCTTTTCCGCCTCGCTGCCCGGCTCGAACTGCAGCGCCACTACGCCGAGCACTCGGCCGGCGCGGTCCTGGATCAGCTGCCGCACTTCGGAATACGGCGCGAACTTCACGCCGAGCTTCCCGGCCGACGCCCGCATCGGCTCGGTGAAGCCGTAACCGAAGCCGGTGGCGGTTGTATTCCCGCCGGGCTGCCAGACCTTGTGGCCACGCGGCGCGGGTCGCGAGATCGCCGCGCGCGTGGCGGCCAGCGAGCTGTCGGAGTGATAGAGCGAGTAACCCGGTGGTGGATACGAAGTCTTGAGGTCGTAGCGCCTGGCCTCGAATTGCACGCCGTGCTTGCCCAGCCAGTCCATCATCTGGACGCTGCCCTCGCTGAAGCGCCGCAGCGTGGCTTCGCTGACCACGCCCTGGGTCTCGCCCCGCAGGTACTGCAGCATCGCCTCGGCCGTGTCCGTGATCCCGGCCCGCGTCTGCACCTCGGTGCCGCCGCCGGCGTAGATGATGCCGCCATTGATCGCGGTGGAGCCGCCGCCGCCGCTGCGGTCCAGCGCCAGCACCTTCAGGCCCGATTCCGCGCCTTGCAGCGCCGCCGCCAGGCCCGCGCCGCCACAACCCACGACGACCAGGTCGGCCTCGGCGTCCCAGCGGACAGCGTCCGGCCCCTCGACGACCGAAGCCGCCTCGACTTGCGACAGCCAGTGGGCCGAGCCCGGCGTAATGCCCGCGTCATTCATGGTGTGGTTTCTCCCCTCACTGGATTATGCGGCGGGAAGCCTGACTTCCCGCTCATCCCATCGGACGAAGCATGGACCCGCGGCGAGGCAATAATGCGCCACTGCCTAAGGAGTAGTGCATGGGTCGCGTTCAAGACAAGGTCGCCATCATCACCGGCGGCGCCAGCGGCGTCGGCCGGGCCGACGCTATCCTGCTCGCGCGCGAAGGCGCCAAGGTCATCCTGACCGACGTCAACGACAAGGACGGCGCGGCGGTGGAGAAGGAAATCACCGGCGCGGGCGGCACGGCGCTGTTCGTGCAGCAGGACATCTCGTCCGAGGACGACTGGCAGCGCGTGATCGCGCTGGCCAAGGAGAAGTTCGGCGGCCTCGACATCCTGGTCAACAACGCCGCGATCCTGATGTCGGGCACGATCGAGGAAGCCAGCTACGAGGACTGGAAGAAGATCCAGCGCGTCAACGCCGACGGCTATTTCCTCGGCTGCAAGTACGCCTACGCGGCCATGAAGGAGCGTGGCGGCGGCTCGATCGTGAACATGTCGTCGATCTCGGCCATCGGCGGCGTCTCCTCGTTCCTCGCCTACAGCGCCAGCAAGGGCGCGGTCGCGGCGATGACGCGCTCGATTGCCGCGCACGCGCGCTTCAACCACCACAAGATCCGTTGCAACGCGATCCACCCCGACGGCATCAAGACGCCGATGGTCTACAAGTTGCCGCGCGACCCGGCCAAGCAGTCGCAGGTGCGCGAGAAAGACCCCAAGCAGCTGATGGCGCGCTTCGCCGAGGCCGAGGACATCGCCAACGTCGTGCTGTTCCTGGCCTCGGACGAGTCGCGCATGATCCAGGGCGCCGAAGTGCGCGTGGACAACGGCTACCTGATGTGGTCGGACTGACCTCGTCGCCCCCGCGCACGCGGGGGTCCAGAGCATGACCCGCCTCACCTATCACCCGCTGAAAATCCTCGAGGTCATCGAGGAAACAGCGGACGCGCGCTCGGTGGTGTTCGAGCTGCCGCCCGCGCTCGCCGCGACCTTCAAGTACAAGCCCGGCCAGCACCTGCAGCTGCACGTGCCCTGTGGCGACAAGTCGCTGCCGCGCTGCTATTCGCTTTCCGCTTCGCCGCTGATCGCCGGCGATCCGCTGCGCGTCACCGTCAAGCGCGTCGTAGACGGCCGCGCTTCGCAATGGTTGTGCGGGCAGCTCAAGGCCGGCGCGACGCTGGAGGTCGCCGCCCCTGCCGGCATGTTCACGCCACGCTCGCTCGACAGCGATTTCCTGATGTACGCCGGCGGCAGCGGCATCACGCCGGTGTTCTCGATCGTGCGCAGCGTGCTGCTCGGCGGCAAGGGCCGCATCCGGCTCATCTACGCCAACCGCGACGAGCGCTCGGTGATCTTCGGCAAGGCGCTGGCGCAGCTCTCGGCCGAGCATCCGCAGCGCCTGCAGGTGATCCACTGGCTCGACGTGGTGCAAGGCATTCCCTCGCAGGCGCAGCTCGCCGCGCTCGCACAAGACTGGGAGAAGGCCGAAGTCTTCATTTGCGGGCCGAACGCCTTCATGGACGGCGCCGCCGCTGCGATGCGCGAGCTGGGGCTGCCGCATTCGCAGGTGCATGTCGAGCGCTTTGTCTCTCTGCCCGAGGATGCTGACGACGAGGTGGCACCGAAGGCCGGTGCTGCACCGGCCTCCGGCGCCGGCACCGAGTTCGAGGCCGAGCTCGACGGCGTGATCACGAAAGGAACTTGCGCGCCGGGCCAGTTGCTGATCGAGGCGCTGGAAGCCGCGGGCATGGCGCCGCCGTTCTCCTGCCGCTCCGGCGCCTGCGCGGCCTGCATGTGCAAGCTCCTCGAGGGCGAAGTGGACCTGGAGCACAACCACGTGCTGGCCCAGAGCGACCTCGACCAGGGCTGGATCCTGTGCTGCCAGGCGATTCCCAAGTCGCCGAAGATCAAGATCAGCTACCCGGCATGACCACCGCGCCGCGCGCGTTCGCCGAGTCCGTACGGCGCTTCCCCGCGCGCACGGCGGTCGTCACCGAGTCCGGCGAGAGCTGGACCTACACCGAGCTCGACGAGCGACGGCTGGAAGCCGCAGCTGCGCTGATCGCGCGCGGCATCAAGCCCGGCGAGCGCGTCGCGATCTGGGCGCAGAACTGCGAGGAGTGGATCGTCGCGGGCCTTGCGATTCACGCCGTCGGCGCGGCGCTGGTGCCGCTCAACACGCGCATGAAGGGCGAAGAGGCCGGCTACATCCTGCGCAAGAGCGGCGCGCGCCTGCTGTTCTGCCCCGGCAATTTCCTGGGCCAGCATTACCCGAGCCTGCTCGGCGCGCACCGCCCCGCCTCGCTCGAAACCATCGTGGTGCTGCGCGATGCGCGCGAGGGCGACACCTCGTGGGCCGAGTTCCTGGGCGGGGGCAAGAGCGTGGATCGCACGAACGTCGCGCGGCGCGCGGCCGAGGTCGCGCCCGGCGACTGCATGGACATCCTGTTCACCTCCGGCACCACCGGCCTGCCCAAGGGCGTGGTCAGCAACCACGCGCAAAGCCTGCGCGCCATCGCGCAGTGGTCGGCCTGCATGGAACTTGCGCCCGAGGATCGCTACCTCGTGGCCAATCCGTTCTTCCACACCTTCGGCTACAAGGTCGGCTGGCTCGGAGGATTGCTCTCCGGCCTCACCGTGCTGCCGCACGCGGTGTTCGACGCCGGCGCGATCCTCAAGCGCATCGCGGCCGAGCGCGTCTCGGTGCTGCCGGGACCGCCGACGCTGTTCATCAGCCTACTAAGCCTCTTGGGCGATCCGGCGCGCGCAAGCTCCGATCTTTCCTCGCTGCGCGCAACCATCACCGGCGCGGCCGCCGTGGCGCCCTCGCTGATCGAGCGCATCCGCAGCGAGCTCGGTTTCAAAGTTGTGCTGACCGGATATGGACTGACCGAGACCTGCGGCATCGTTTCGCTGGCGGACAAGCGCGACGATGCCGAGACCATCGCCACCACCTGCGGCAAGCCGTTGCCCGACACCGAGGTGCGCTGCGTGGACGAGCACGGGGCGCCGCAGCCCGCCGGCACGGCAGGCGAAGTCGTGGTGCGCGGATACAACGTGATGCAGGGCTATTTCGACGATGCAACTGCCACCGCCGAGGCGATCGACGCTCAAGGCTGGCTGCACACCGGCGACATCGGCGTGCTGGACGAGCGCGGCTACCTGCGCATCACCGACCGGCTCAAGGATATGTACATCTCCGGCGGCTTCAACTGCTATCCGGCCGAAATCGAGCGCATGATGGCCGCCCACCCGGCCATCGCGCAGGTCGCGGTGATCGGCGTGCCGGACGAGCGGCTCGGCGAGGTCGGCAAGGCCTTCGTGATGCCGCGGCCGGGCCAGGCGATCGACGCCGCGGAGCTGATCGCCTGGTGCCGCGACAAGATGGCAAATTACAAGGTGCCGCGGCAGGTCGAGACTGTTGCGGCACTGCCGATGAATCCGGCCGGCAAGGTCATGAAGTACCAGTTACGTAGGCTGGGCTGAGCGTAGCGAAGCCCAGCGTTCACTAAGGAGTCGTTCTATGGCAAACGAATTGAAAGGCGTCGTCGCCGTTGTCACCGGCGCCTCGCGTGGTGCCGGCAAGGGCATCGCCATCGCGCTCGGCGCGGAAGGCGCCACCGTCTACGTCACCGGCCGCACGAAGAAGGAAGGCGACGCGCCCCTGCCCGGCACGATCCAGGGCACCGCGGACGCCGTGACCAAGGCCGGCGGCAAGGGCATCGCGGTGGCGGTGGACCACACGCTGGATCGCGACGTGAAGCGCCTGTTCGCGCAGGTGAAGAAGGATCAGAAGGGCCGGCTCGACATCCTCGTCAACAACGCAACGTTTCTCCACGACAAGCTGATTGATAAAGGCCCGTTCTGGGAAAAACCGCTCGAGCTGGTGGACATCCTCGACGTGGGCCTGCGCTCAGCCTACGTCGCCAGCTGGTACGCCGCGCCGCTGCTCGCCGCGCGCAAGGGCGGCCTGGTCGCCTTCACCTCGTCATTCGGCGCCAGTTGCTACATGCACGGCCCCGGCTACGGCGCGCAGAAAGTCGGCGTGGACAAGTTCGCAAAGGACATGGCGGTGGACTTCAAGGCTTACAACGTCGCGGCCATTTCGATCTGGATGGGCATGCTCAAGACCGACCGCACCAGGAAGGTGATGGACGAGGACCCGGCCAAGTACGCGCCGTTCTGGGAAATTGCCGAGACGCCGGAGTTCACCGGGCACCTGATCTCCGCGATCTACCGCGATCCCAAGCGCATGGAGAAATCCGGCAAGGTGCTGATCGGCGCGGAAGTCGCGCTCGAATACGGCCTCAAGGATGCCGGCGGCAAGCAGCCGCCCTCGCACCGCGAGTTCCTGGGCGCGCCGACACAGGCGCATCCGGCTGTGGTCGAATAGATCGTCCCCTCTCCCGCTTGCGGGAGAGGGACAGGGTGAGGGTCTTATGAAATATGCAGTCTTCTGTCTGTCCATCGCGCTCGCGCTGGCCGCCTGCAGCCAGTCCAGCGCGCCGGATGTCGCGAGCCTGGCCCGCGACGCCGCCTGCCCGGCCCACCCCAATGGTCCTTCGCAACTGCGCCAGCAGGGCCGCTACATGGTGGACGGAGCGAACCGCATCGTGCTGTTGCACGGCGTGAACGCGGTGTGGAAGCTCAAGCCGTATTTTCCGCCCGATGAAGCGAAGGGCTTCACCGCCGCCGACGCCGACTGGCTGCGCGATCACGGTTTCAACTCGGTGCGCCTCGGCGTGATCTTCGCCGGTGTGATGCCGCAGCCGGGCGTGATCGACACCGCCTACCTCACCAGCGTGGACCGCGTGGTGCAACTGCTCGCGAGCCGCGGCATCTACGTGATGTTCGATTTCCACCAGGATCTCTACAACGAGCGCTACCTCGGCGAAGGGTTCCCGGACTGGGCCGTGTACGACGACGGCCTGCCCGCGACCAACCAGGCCGGCTTCCCGGGCAACTACTTCACGCCGACCGTCTCGCATGTGTTCGACAAGCTGTGGCTGAACACCGACGGCATCTGGGACCGCTACGCCGAAGGCTGGACCGCGGTGGCGACGAAGTGGAACGCGCAGGACCACCACGGCGGCTACGACCTGTTCAACGAGCCGTATCCCGGCTCGCAGTTCGCGAGCTGCGCCAACACGCAGGGCTGCCCGCTGTTCGACTCGCAGTACCTGCAACCGATGCAGGAGACCGCGATGGCCGGCGTGCGCAAGGCCGACGCCTCGAACATCGTCTGGTTCGAGCCGAACTTCGTGTTCAACGGCGGCGCACAGACCGCGCTGGGGCTGTTGAAGCCCATCGGCGATGAGAACATCGGCCTGTCGTGGCACAAGTACTGCGTCACCGGCCTGGTGCTGCACTCGCAGGGCTTCACCGACCTGCCGGGCTGCGAGCAGATCCACCAGGTCGTCAGCAACAACGCCGAAGCGGCGGTGGCGCAGATGAAGTCCACGACGCTGGTCACCGAGTTCGGCGCCAGCGACGACCTCGCCGACATCGACCAGGTCATGCGCCAGACCGAGGCGAAATTCGTGGGCTGGCAGTACTGGGCCTACAAGGAATGGGGCGACCCGACGACCGAGAGCCAGACCTCCGGCGGCCAGGGCATGTTCCACGACGACGCCGATCTCACCAGCGTGAAGGCCGAGAAGCTCTCGCTGCTCGAGCGGCCGTATCCGCAGGCCACCGCCGGCGTGCCGCTGGCGCTGTCATTCGATGCGGCGACCAGGACATTCCAGTACAGCTACACCCCGCGCTGCGCGGGCGGCCCAACCGAGATCTACGTGCCGAAGTTGCACTACCCGCACGGCTACACGCTCGAGCTGACCGGGGCGCACACCACCTCGCCGCCGAACGCGGCGCTGGTGAAGCTCGAGAGCCTGAAGGACGCGACGATGGTCAGCGTACGCATCACGCCGGCGTCGTGATTCAGGCCTCGTGGAGCTTCTTCTCCAGCACCTGTCCCAAGTCGACATCCACGAACAGAGAGCTTGGGTACAGATAGTCCTCGCCTGATTCGTCGACGATGCGGACCTGGCAAGAGTCCGTGCGGGCGCACGGCGGATAAACGGCTATTCGTTAGACCCCGGAATACGAGGCGGGTAGAATCTGGCCCATGAAGCTCGCACGCCTTGAAGCCGAGATCCTTGCACTTCCCACGAGCAAGCGGGCGGCATTGGCGCAGAAGCTGCTAATCAGCCTTGAAGATATTCCGGAACCAGAGTTTGACCGCCTGTGGGGCGAGGAATCGGCGCGGCGAGCGGCGGACATCGACTCCGGAAAAGCGAAACCGATCCCTGGAACCGAAGTAGCAAAGAAGGCCCGGAAGCTCCTTCGGTGACCCACAGCTTCCTCAAGGAAGCTGAGGCCGAGTACCTCGGGGCCGTCGCATTCTTTGAAGGGCAGCGGGCCGGGCTCGGGGCACGTCTCATCAAAGAGTTTGAGCGTGTCGTCAAACTCGCCGAGGTACGACCCAATGCATGGAAAGTCGTTCATCCCTCGGGCATTCGTCGCATTGGCCTCACGCGCTACCCCTTCACAGTTTTCTTTCGCACGCTGCCCGAGGGGCCGCAGGTCACCGCCTTCGCCCATCACCGGCGTCGTCCTGGCTACTGGCTCAAACGTGCCGGGGTCTGACTATGTGTTCCAGCCGACGCCCTCCCGCTCCGCGGTCGGGTTCCCTCGGGCCTTCGGCCCTCGGCGCGGCTGAACACGGCGTTAGAAAGCCAATGGAAAAGTTCAAGGTCGCGCTGGTCGCCGTCGTTCTTGCCCTCAGCTACCTCATAGCCTTGCAGCACTTTCTGCTTGGAGTCGGGCCCACCCCCTACGCTCCGCAGGCAGTCGCCGGCGTTGCATTCCTGTCGTGGCAAGGCCTCCTTGTTGGCGCGGCCTCAGCTGCCCTCGTCGTAGTCGCATTTTTGTTCCGCGTCCACATTTCACCGCTTGTCGCGCTTCTTTTAGCGGTACCTGCCGCACTCCCCCATGCTGCACTTTTCGCTTCGGCAACAGCAATCGCCGGTGCGGCTGGTCGCGTAACGCTCCTCTATACAGCCTTCATGCTGATCATCGTCGGAGGCATGCCACCACTGCTGTTTTGGCTTTCTGACAAGCGGTTCCAGGCTCGACGCCCTCGCGCCGCGCGCGCGGGAAAGAAAGGATGACCATTACGCCTCGGCAACATCTGGACTTCGGCCTCACCGAAGGCATTCCACGCCATTGGTTCGGCGGCGATCCGTTCCGCACGCGCTTTTTCGACGCGCATTCCTTGCTTACCCCGAGCGGTGAGAAGTTCTTTATCAATTGCGTGCGAGAGTTCAAAGATGACATTGCTGATCCGCAACTGAGTAATGACGTAAAGGCATTCATCAACCAAGAAGGTCAGCACAGCATTCAGCACGGTCTATCGAACAAGCGGCTGCAAATGCAGGGTATAGACGCCGCAGCGATCGAAGCGGAACGGCACGTAACGGTCGAAAGACAGCGGCGGTTGATGCCGCGCCGATTCGCTGTCGCCCTCACGGCAGCAAATGAGCACCTCACCGCAATGGTGGCTCACGCAGTCTTGGAGCGCCCCGCCCTTTTTGCGGAAGCCGATCAACGCATCTTTGCGCTATACGCCTGGCACTGCGCCGAAGAGTACGAGCACAAGGCGGTTTCGTTCGATGTCATGCAGAAAGTTGCGGGGGTTGGCTACTTCATGCGCGCATTCGCGATGTGGTGGGCCACATTAGTGATGCAAGCCCTGTTCGCACTAACGATCAATCGCTTGTTGCGCACCGACGGCTTCAGTGTGTGGCAGCGGCTGACGCTCTGGTGGAGTGGCCTGCAGTGGTTGTATGGGCGTAACGGTTTGTTGCTTCCACACCTTGGCTACTACTTCTCCTATTTCAAGCCCGGTTTTCATCCGTCGCAATTCGATGTGGCGCCTGGGTATGAGCGATGGCTCGTGGACTTTCAGCGAAGCGGTGACCCTTTGAGCGCTGCGGCCGCAGTCCGCAAAGGTCATGCCGCATGAGGCTTGAGTTCAACACCGGGCACTGACCATGGAAGCCTATCTAGGCTGAATGAACGAGGCAGGCTGACCCGCCGTTTGGCGATTACGTCGAGGATCCGTACAGCGCCTTCATGACGCTGGAGCTTTGACCGGGTGCCGCAAGTGCCACCAGGACGGAATGTCCGCTCGCCAGCGCGCCAGCGTGTGGGTGATGGCGATTTCCTCCGCCGCCTCCAACATCACGGCCAGCGCACCGA
>JAYUGN010000098.1:0-2053 GCA_043767605.1 Gammaproteobacteria bacterium | reverse complement strand
CGCTGGCGCGATAAACGCCGCGCACGTATTTCTCGAGCACCTGCCAGATCGCCCAGCCCTTGGGGTGCCAGAACACCATGCCCGGCGCTTCTTCCTGCTGGTGGAAGAGATCGAGCTGCTGGCCCAGCTTGCGGTGATCGCGCTTCTCGGCCTCCTCGATCATGTGCAGGTGGGCCTTGAGCTCGTCCTCCGTGGCAAAGGCCAGGCCGTAGATACGCTGCAGCTGCGCGTTGTTGGCATCGCCGCGCCAGTAGGCGCCGGACACCCTGGTGAGCTTGAAGGCCGTGCCGACCTTGCCGGTCGAGGGCGCGTGCGGCCCCAGGCACATGTCGAGCCAGGCGTCGCCCTGCCGGTAGATCGTCAGCGTCTCGGTGGGCTTGATGCCCTCGCGGATCCACTCGGCCTTGAACTTCTCGCCCGCTTTCTCGAAGTGCGCGATCGCATCGGCGTGCGTCCACACTTCGCGCGTGATCGGCAGGTCGCGCCGCACGATGTCGCGCATCTTGTGCTCGATCTTCTCGAGGTCAGCTTCCGTGAAAGATTCGGCGCGCGCGAAGTCGTAGTAGAAGCCGGTGTCCGTAGACGGGCCGAAAGTGATCTGAGTGCCGGGGAACAGCTCCTGCACCGCCTGGGCGAGCACGTGGGCGGCGTCGTGGCGGATCACTTCCAGCGCCTCGGGCTTCTCGCGCGTGACCAGCTCGAGCGTGGAGCTGCGCTCGATCGGGCGGTTCAGGTCCCACAGCTCGCCGTTGACGCGCGCGACCACGGACTTCTTCGCCAGGCCGGGCGAGATGGCCTGGGCGATCGCGAGCGCGGTCGGCGGGGCGTCAAAGAATTTCTTCGCGCCGTCGGGAAACGTAATCGTTATGGCCATGACTTCACGACCCGACCCGTTTTCATGTCCACCACTCTCGCCACTCGTTTCATCCCGGTATCAAGGTCTAGCGCTTGTATACGTTTTTGACGAAGTCGCGCAACTTCAGCCAATCGCTCCTGAGGCGAGCGACTGAGCCAATACTTGCGATCATGGCGCTCCATACTTTCAGCGAGCCCGAATCCATTCCACTGCGGCTCGCAAGCGCGCCAACGTGCGCTCCTTGCCCAGCAGCGCGAGGGTCTGGTCGATCGGCGGCGAGATCGCCATGCCGGCCACCGCGACGCGGATCGGCTGAGCCACGGCGCCGAGGCCCAGGCCGCGGCCTTCCGCCAGGGAATGCACCGCGCCGTGGATCGCCTCGGGCGTCCAGTCCGGCAGCGCCTTCAGTGCCGCGACCAGCGCCTCGAGGATCTCGGCCGCGGCGGGCGTGAAGTGCTTGGCCGCATCCTTCTCGTTGTAGGCCTTCACGTCTTCGTAGAAGAAGCGGCTCTTGTCCGACATCTCGACAAAAGTCTTGCAGCGCTCGCGCTGCGACAGGAATACCTGCGTGAGGTCGGGCCCGCCGGCGGTCGAAACGCCGAGCCGCTGCAGGTGCCACTCGAACTCGCCCATCACCGATGCCGGATCGCAGCGCTTGAGCAGCTCGTGGTTCACCCACACCAGCTTGTCCATGTCGAAGCGCGCGGCGGCCTTCTGCACGCGCGTGATGTCGAACAGCTTGATCAATTCCTCGCGCGTGAACAGCTCCTGGTCGCCATGCGACCAGCCCAGGCGCGCCAGGTAGTTCAGCACCGCGTCCGGCACGAAGCCGAGCGCGCGGTACTCGATCACGCTGACCGCGCCGTGGCGCTTGCTGAGCTTCACCCCGTCGCTGCCGAGGATCATCGGCACGTGGGCGTAGGCCGGCGGCTCGGCGCCGAGCGCGGCCAGGATGTTGAGCTGGCGCGGCGTGTTGTTCACATGGTCGTCGCCGCGGATCACGTGCGTGACCTTCATGTCCCAGTCGTCCACCACCACGCAGAAATTGTAGGTGGGGTTGCCGTCGGTGCGCACGATGATCAGGTCGTCGAGCTCGGCGTTCTGGAACACCATGTCGCCCTTGATCAGGTCCTTGACGACCGTGCTGCCGAATTCCGGATTCTTGAAGCGGATGACGGAGGGCGCGCCGGCCGGCGC
>JAYUGN010000097.1:0-6217 GCA_043767605.1 Gammaproteobacteria bacterium | reverse complement strand
CTCGCGACCACTCGGCCATGATCGTACTGAACCGGCCAGCCAGCAACGCAAGGCCGAGGTGCATGCCGCGCGCCTGGGACTCGCCCTCGCCGTGGGAGGTCGGCGTGCTGGGCCGGTCGTGGTCGAACACGAAGCGGCTCCTCTGGTAATACGGCCCCCCGTAGAGCAGGAACGGCTTGCCCAGGCGCAGGCCCAGGATCAGCCCAAGATCCTGCTGCTGCCGCGCCAGGCGAGTTTCGTAGTTGAGCATGGTCGAGGTGTTGAAGTCATAGACCTGGCCGTAGAAGGTCCTGCGGTCGCGCCCGAAGGCGCCGGTCAGCGCCAGCGAAACATCGCCGCTCTTCGCGCGCTCGCGCTCGGGTCCGGCCAGATAGAAGCGGAAGTGCACGAGCCTGGGGCCGCTCTCGCGGTTGGAGTAGCCGAAGGTCAGTCGCTTCCAGAGGGTCAGTTCCGCCCGGCCGATGAAGGTGCTGTCGTCCACGTAACTCGGCGCCTCGTCGGTGGCGACCGTGGCCGTCGCGCTCGGCGCCTGTGTGACCTGGTCGCGCGTCAGCAGCACGAAGGCTCTCCTGCCGGAATGGCTGGTGGTGAGGCCCACCACCCGGCTCGGCCGCTCCGGCAGCTCCATACGCAGGAGCGTGGTCTGCACGTACACCGGCGACCTGCCGTCGCCGCCAAAACAGCCCTCCAGCAGCAACGGCAGCAGCAGCACTCCCCAGGCGTGACGCATCTCGAACTCTCCCCTTTGCCGGACTTCTTGTTATGTCCTATTCCGTGACTTTACCGCGCAAGGCCTTGACCGTACCCCGGTGCTTCTTGCCCTCGAGCCGACGCCGCTTGCTGCCGCGGGTCGGCTTGGTGGCGCGACGCAGCTTGGGCCGTACGGCGGCGGCGTCCACCAGCGCCTGCAGGCGCTCGAGCGCCTCGCTGCGGTTCATGTCCTGGCTGCGATGCTGCTGCGACTTGATGATGACCACGCCGTCTTCGGTGATGCGCGAGTCGCGTATCGCGCACAGGCGCTCCTTCACGTCCCCGGGCAGCGACGAGGCATGGATGTCGAAGCGCAAGTGGATCGCGGTCGAGGTCTTGTTGACGTTCTGGCCGCCGGCGCCTTGCGAGCGCACGGCGGTGATGTCGATTTCGCCTTCCGGAATGACGAGAGAGGAGCGTTCCATTTGCGGTATCGTCGGCAGGAGTGGCGTCGGCGTCAATGTTGGCCCGCGCGCGTCTGCGCCGCCGTCTTAGCGCGGGCAACACCGAGACTTGTCAGGACGTTGTCCGGACACTAGGATGGACCCTCAGATTCGAAGGGGTACGCCATGGGCACAGTGAATCTCTCCAAAAACGAGCGCATCGATGTCCGCGCCACCGGCCGGGTCAAGCAACTGCTACAGGACGCTGCGCGCACCTGCCACAAGAACGTCAGCGAATTTCTGCTCGACGCGGGCGTGACGGCAGCGAGCCAAACCCTGGCGGATCGCCGCCAGTTTGTGCTGGGCGAAGCGCAATGGCGGGCGTTCCAGGAGGCGCTGGATCGTCCGGTGCAACGCAAGCCGCGCCTGAAGAAGCTGCTGAGCGAACGCGGAGTGCTGGGTTGAGCGATGGTTACTCACCCGTCCGCAAGCTCGCAATAACCGATCGGGTCGATGCCTTTGACTGCGGCCAGGCCGCGCTGAACCAGTTCCTGCAGCGCTACGCGCTCGTCAATCAGAAGGCCAACAGCGCACAGACCTACGTCAGCTGCCACGGCGACGTGGTCGTCGGCTTCTACAGCCTCGCGGTCGGCAGCGTCAATCCGCACGCCGCGCCTTCACGCGTGATGAAGGGTCTTGCGCGCCACCCGGTGCCGGTGATGATTCTGGCCCGGCTCGCGGTGGACAAGGAGCATCACCGCAAGGGCCTCGGCCAGGCCCTGCTCAAGGATGCCCTGCTGCGCACAGCGCAGGCCGCCGACATTGCCGGAATCCGTTGCCTGGTGGTTCACGCCAAGGACGACGCGGCTCGGCGGTGGTACGAATCCTGGGAGTTCGAGACCAGCCCCACCGATCCCTATCACCTGTTCCTGTTGCTCAAGGATCTGAAGGGGCTCACTGCCAAACGGCCGACGTCGAAGCAGGCCTGAACGTATTCCGTATCCCGCTTGCTGACGCGGGCGGAAGCGAAGAACTTTCGCCAGGCCGACACGGTCTTGCCGACCCGCCGGGCGATGGCCTTTCCGGCGTCTGCTTCGAGCATGAAGTGCTGCACGACGGTCAAGGCGTTGGCGAAGTCGGAATCCTGCCCCCGCAGGCCGACGATCATCGCCTGCCGCCAGGTCGTGCTGACCTGAGGCATCGGCACCAGGTCGAAGGCGGGCGCCAGCCGGTACGTGGTTCCGCCTGCATGCAGGACGCCGTGGTTCTTCGCGTGATCGTCGCAATTGCCGGTGGCGATGTTGAAGAGCATGCGCCCGAACAGTTCATGGCAATCCCTGGCCGGCTGATCCGACCAGCGTCGCAGCTCGTCGGCGAAAGCCGGGTAACTGCCGATCTCGGTCTCGCCATACTGGCCGAGCAGGGTCTTGGCACTCAGGTAATGCCGCGGGTAGTGCTGGCCCTTGATCCGCTCACGGTCGAACCGATGGATGCCGAGAGCGGTCGTGCCGTCCACCTCCACGAATTCACGCTCGGGGACATCGAACCCGCAGGCCGCGGCCATGTCGAGCATCGCCTTCTCGACGCGCACCTGGTCAAAGCGATCGTCCTGCCGCCCGAATTTCAGGATCATCGAGGCCTTGGCATCCTGGTAAGCCGATTTCGGCCGCGCACCACCGAGCGAACCGGTCAACAGGGCGCCTTGTGCCTGCGTGACCGCTCGCCCGGTCTCGACGGCATGGATGGCATCCGCCAGGCCGGACATGGAGATACGCGTCGGCAGGGTTGGCGGCGCGCTGGCGTCTTCAGTGAAGGCAAGCGCGCCAACGCGGTCGCCGGCTGACTTGAGCAGGTACTCGAGTTCCGGCAGCTCGCCGAATTCGTTGTACTTGAGCGCCGCATGACGAAGCTCCAGCACCTTGCGACCCCAACGGTCCGGCGCCGCGTCGCGGATCGCACAGAACAAGTGATCAGCCTTGAAGCTCGCGGCGCGCAGCGGCAGGTGTATCGGGTCCAGCGAAATGGCGTCCGCACGCGCGAGGTAGCGCGGGCCGTAAGTGAACTCGGCGTTAGTGTTCCGGCCGGTCTGGTCGACGGTCAGTGCGCCGCAAGGCACCGGACCCGCCCCGCCGGGCAGGGAGATCCAGACCACGCAACTGCGTTCAGAGGTCACGGAGCAACTCATGGTGACGGCGCGCGGTCTTGCGCGTGCGCCCGAGCTCCAGACGCAGCGCCTCCTCGTCGGTCCTGGGGTCGGCGATCTCCGGCAGCAGGTTCATGGCCCACAGGACACGGATCACGGCCCCGAAGGCGACACCTGGCTCGCCCCGCTCGATGCGGTGCAGGGTGCGCACGCTGACGCCGGCTTTTTCAGCGAGCAGGGCGACGGCTAGCCGCCGGCGCAGGCGGGCGGCACGGATGTTCCGGGCGTAATCCCGCAATTGGGCCTGGACTGCCATCGGCGCAACGACTGTCTTTTTCATCAGCCATATTTGGCACGTATATGGCAATAATATGCCATATCTGGCCGGTTATTACAGCTGGCTGAGTTTCCGCAGCTCGCGCACGCCCACCGCCAGCACGCCGAAGTCCACCGGGCTGGACGCATGCAACTCCTGCAGGCGCTGGATGCCGAAGCGCACGCGGCCCTCATTCGCGCGCGTCCAGTGGTCAATGCGCTCCTCGGCGCCCTTGCCGGGCTGCTGCAGGATCCGGCCCGCGATCAGGCGATGCAGGCGATAGGTGTCGTCGCGCAGGTTGCTGCGCGCCAGCGCCTGCCAGCCACCTTGCACCGGCAGGCCGATGATCGAGGACAGCAGCCACAGCACGCGCAGGCGGTCGCCAATGCCGAAGTAGACGCCGGCGGCTTCGGCAAGCGGCACCTTGGCTTCGAGCGCGAGGTCCACGATGTCCGGCGCCGAACCGATGACCATGGTGCTGGCAAGCTGCCGCGCGAGCTTCACCGGCGTGCCGTCCTTCTCCATGCCCTCGGCGGCCTTGTCCCAGGCGTGGCGATAGGTCGGCGGCAGGACCTCGGGCAGCAGCACGTCGATCTCGCCGATCGATTTCTTGAACCGCGTGATGGCCTCGCCGATCGGGTGCTGCGTGTACCTGGCGTTGATCAGCCAGGTGGTTGCATGCTTGACCAGGCCGATGGCGCGGCCGAACAGCTTGAACTGCAGGCCCGCGGGCAAAGTGCCGTCGAGCGCCTGGATCGCGAGCCAGTAGCGGTCGGCGTCGAAGATCTCGTGCGCCATCGCGTAGGCCTTCATCACCTCGCCCCGCGGGATGCCGTGGTCCTCGGCGAAGCGGTGCGCGAACGCGATGCCCATGCGGTTGACGACCGCGTTTGAAAGGATCGTCGCGACGATCTCGCGACGCAACCGGTGCACCACCAGCGCCTCGCGATGCTTCTTCACCAGCTCCGGCGGGAAGTAGCTCAGCAGGTCCCGCTCGAAGAACGGATCGTCCGGCACGTCCGACTTCAGCATCGAGTCGTACAGCGAAATCTTGGCGTACGAGACCAGGATCGCGAGCTCAGGCCGCATCAGGCCCTTGCCGCGCGTGCGCCGCTCGCTCACCGCCTCGTCGTCCGGCAGGCATTCCACCGCGCGCGTCAGCACGCCGTCGCGCTCGAGCAGCCGGATCAGCTCGCCGTGCTCGCCCAGGCGCGAGGGCGCGTCCTTCTCGAGCAGGCTGATCGCGAGCGATTGCACATAGGAGTCGTACAGCACAGCACCGGAGAGGTCGCCGGTCATGCGCGCGAGCAGCGGGTCACGCACGCCGCGCGTGAGCTTGCCTTCCTGCAGCAGCCGGTTCAGCGGGATCTTGATGTTCACCTCGCGGTCGGACGAGTGCACGCCGCCGCTGTTGTCGATCGAATCGGTGTTGCAGCGCCCGCCGGCGAGCGCGTATTCGATGCGGCCAAGCTGGGTCATGCCGAGGTTGCCGCCCTCGCCCACCACCTTGCAGCGCAGCTCGCGGCCGTTGACGCGGATGGCGTCGTTGGCACGATCGCCCACGTCCGCATGCGCCTGGTGCTGGCTCTTGACGTAGGTGCCGATACCGCCGTTCCACAACAGGTCCACCGGCGCCTTGAGAATCGCGCTGAGCAATTCGCCGGGCGCGTAGCTGGCCTTGCGCAGCTCGAGCGCCTTCATCATTTCCGGCGAGAGCTTGATCAGCTTGGCCGAGCGCGGGAACACGCCGCCGCCCTTGCTGATCAGGTCCTTGTTGTAGTCATCCCACGAGCTGCGCGGTAGCGCGAACATCCGCTCGCGCTCGCGGAACGAGGCCTCGAGATCCGGGTTGGGGTCGAGGAAGACATGGCGGTGGTCGAAGGCCGCGAGCAGCCGGATCTTGCGGCTCAGCAGCATGCCGTTGCCGAACACATCGCCGCTCATGTCGCCGACGCCGACGACGCTGAACTCGGACTGCTGGATGTCCCGGCCATCCATTTCGCGGAAGTGGCGCTTCACGCTCTCCCAGGCGCCGCGGGCCGTGATGCCCATCTTCTTGTGGTCGTAGCCAACGCTGCCGCCGCTGGCAAAGGCATCGCCGAGCCAGAAGTTGTATTCGGCTGACAGGGCGTTGGCGATGTCGGAGAACGTGGCGGTGCCCTTGTCGGCGGCGACGACGAGGTAAGGATCGTCCTCGTCGTAGCGCACGACATTCGGGGGCGGAACGATGCGGTCGCCCACCCTGTTGTCGGTGATGTCGAGCAGGCCGCGCAGGAAAATCTTGTAGCAGTCCACGCCGGCCTTCAGCCAGGCCTCGCGAGTGCCCGCGTCGCCGCGCTTGACCACGAAGCCGCCCTTGGCGCCGACCGGCACGATGATCGCGTTCTTCACCATCTGCGCCTTCATCAGGCCCAGCACCTCGGTGCGGAAATCCTGCTTGCGGTCGCTCCAGCGCAGGCCGCCGCGCGCCACCCTGCCACCGCGCAGGTGGATGCCTTCCACCTCGGGCGCGTAGACGAAGATCTCGAACATCGGCAGCGGCATCGGCAGCTCGGGCACGCGGCGCGGATCGAGCTTCACGCTGACATAGGTTTTCCGGCTGCCATCCGCAGCGGGCTGGAAGTA
>JAYUGN010000096.1:0-2064 GCA_043767605.1 Gammaproteobacteria bacterium | reverse complement strand
ATGAACTTCTCGAGCGCCCCGCCCACCAGCGGCACCCGGGCGTTGACCTCGAAGGCGTAGATGACCGTGCAGCCCTGGGCGTCGTCGGCGAAGCGCGCCGTGCAGCGGATCTCCACCGGTACGCCGGCCGGCTCGACTTTCACCGAACCGGTCTTCTTCACCCGGTTCCACTTCTCCTCGCTCACGACCGTGGCCTCGGCAGGGATGAACTTCTTGATCATGCCCGGCGCATTCAGCGGCACCTTGCGCTCGACCTTGATGCGGAAATCATCGCCGGCGGCGGCGTGCTCGATCACGCGCGATTTCTGGATGCCCAGCACGACCAGTTTCTTCGCGTGGAATTCCTTGTCCATGAACATCTTCAGCACCACTTCGGATGGCGCCGGATAGCGCGCCTTGATATCGAATTTCATTGCTCCCCTCCTGGGCCCCCGCCTGCGCGGGGGCGATGATCAACCGTGATACTTCAACTGTAAACGACAGTATCCGCGCCCAGCGGCCGCGCGATCCCCTGTGGCAGGCGCGCCCGCGGCCGGCTAATCGGGGTCAGGCTAATCGGGGTCAGACCACCGTTTCCCTCATATCGGGGTCTGTCCCCGAATCGGGACGTATGGGTGGTCTGTCCCCAATTGATGAGGTGGCCGACCACGCCGCTGAGCGACAGCGACACAAGGCCCCCGCCGGTCAGGTGCGTGCCCCAGGCCGCAAGCGCGGCGTGCAAGCCGGTGAGCGGATCGCCGATCGCATCGCCGACGATCAGGTGCTCACCAGTCGCCTCGAACATCAGCCGAGACAGGCCCGCCGCCACGCCGGCGTCGTCGCCGTAGCCGATCCAGTTTTCGCGCGCCGGATCGCGCCCATGCGCCGTGATGCTGAGCCAGGTCAGGCCGGGATTCGCCGCGACGAACTCTTCGGCATCGATGCCGAGCTGGCGCAGTGCGCGCGGACGCGAGGCTTCGATCACGATATCGGCGCCCGAGATCAGCGCGCGCAGCTGCTCGCGCCCGCGCCGCGACGCGAAATCCAGCGCGACGCTCGCCTTGCCGCCGTTGAGCAGGTCGAAGAACGCGGGCGGCCCGGCGCGCGCGCCATCGGGCCGCGCGGTGCTCTCGACCTTGATCACATCAGCGCCCATGCGTTGCAGCAGGTGGCCGCAGAGCGGGCCGGCCCACAACGAGGAGAGATCCACGACACGAACCTCGTCATGCCCGCGCAGGCGGTCATCCATGGATCCCCGCTTTCGCGGGGATGACGCCGAAAACCACGAGTCCGGTGCCGGCGGAACCTCATCCAGCGCCACGGCCAGGCCGAGCTCGCGCCCTCGCTCCACCAACTCGCGCGCGTTGCGCCCGCGCACCGCGATGATGATCGCATCCCACTGCGGCTCGACATCTCTCTCCAGCCATGCCGGCACGAGCGAGACGTCATCCTCACGCGCGAGATTCAGCGCGATCCATCCATCGGCGCATTCGAGCAGGCGGCAACTGCCGCCGGGTGAAATGGACCCGTTGCGCGTTGCGCCGGTGATCGCTGCGCGCTCACCGAGCAGCTGGCTGCCACGCAGTCCGGCAAATGCAGTGGCAGGCGCGAGGCTCGCCAGCGCAGCCAGCACGCCGTCGGCGCAGGCCGCGAGCGGCACGGGACACCTCTGCGGCGGGCCATCGGCGCGGCCGGTGAGCTGCATCAGCCCCGAGCTCGCCCAACTCAGCGCCGGATGCTCATCGCTCGGCTCGATGGCCCGCGCGGGGGCGAGGCCCAGATCGTCGAGCAGGCGCCGCGCGTAGGCGCCGGCGACACCCGCGCCGGAAAATAATTCTGTCCCCTTTTTCAGCGCTGCCGTTGCCGCCATAGGTCCTCGGCGCGCTGTTTCACGCCAGCGCTCATCTGCTCGAAGCCGGACTGCATGCCCTCGCCGAACATCGCGGCCACCAGCGGCAGCAACCAGCCGCTCAGCTCGAAATGCGAGCGGTACTGGCTCTTGTCCGCGCCGCACGCCTCGATGGCGTGCGAGCGCAGGCTGCGCAACGCTCCCAGCGGCAGCGGCTTCATGTGGTACGAAAAACC
>JAYUGN010000095.1:0-6220 GCA_043767605.1 Gammaproteobacteria bacterium | reverse complement strand
GTACCGGCCGCAGACTCGGTTGCCTTCATTGCCTACGGCGATGCTGGTTTCGGATCAAAGGCGCAGTACGCCGTGGCCCGGGCGATCGGCCAGGTCTGCGCGGCGCGCGGCTGCGAATTCGCGATCGGGCTGGGCGACAACATCTACCCCAATGGCGCCGGCAGTGCGGATGACCCGCAGTTCGAGGAGAAATTCGAGAAGCCCTACGCCGACCTGCACTTCCCCTTCTTCATGTCCCTGGGCAACCACGACAACAGCGACACCAAGGGCGGAGAAGGCGGCAACAACGAGCGCGGCGACTTCCAGGTGGCGTACGCCCGGCGTCACGATCGCGCTTCCGACAAGTGGCACATGCCGGCGCGTTACTACCGCTTCACCGCGCCGCTGAAGGGCGCGGTGAAGAACAAGAAGCGCGCACCGCTGGTGGAATTCTTCGCGCTCGATTCCAGCCCGCTGACCCCTGACGATCCCAATCCCGATCCACAGTGGAACCCCGAGACATACGGCGCGAAGCAGTTCGCGTGGCTGGACCAGGGCCTGCGCGCCTCGCAAGCGAAATGGCGCATCGCCTACGCGCATCACCCCTACCTCTCCAACGGCAGGCACGGGGTGAGCAAGGTCTACCGGAATTTCCTCACGCACTCCGTCTGCGGCGGCGGCGTGGACGCATTTTTCGGCGGGCACGACCACGACCTCGAATGGCTGAAGCCGCTACCGGAGTGCGGCAGGACGCAGTTCTTCGTCTCGGGCGCGGGCGCGAGCCCAAGGCTCCTGGCCGATCCCCCGCCAAACGCCGCCTACTGGCAGGCTGGCGAAAAGCTGGGCTTCTGGTGGATCCGGCTGGATGGAAAGAAAATGACCGCAGCGGCATTCGCGCTGGGCGACGACCAGGCGCTCACGCTGGATGCGAAGGGCCAGCCGGTTGCGGCGTTTGAGCAGAGCGTCGCGCGGGTTACCGCAAAGCGCTGAACGGCAAGCGTTCGCGCTCAGGCCCGCTCGGCGAAGTACAAGGCAGCGTAGATACGCGGTTCGACCAGCAGCCCGCCCGCCGCTTTCTGCGCCAGCCATTCGCGGATGCCGGCCAGCGGCACTACGTGCACGGTGATGTCCTCGCCGCCCACGCCACCGCCGTCGTGCACGCGCGTGAGGCCGGTGGCCTCGACCAGGTGCAGCATTTCGTTGGTGAGGCCCGGCGCCACCGGCCCGGACAGCAGCACGCGCGCCTGCGTGCCGCGATAGCCCGCCTCCTCCTCCAGCTCGCGCAGGGCGCAGGCTTCCGGCGTCTCGTCCGCGGGTGACTCGGCGTCACCGAAAATTCCGGCAGGCAGTTCCAGCGTGCGCGCCTGCATCGGCACGCGGAACTGCTCAACGAGGATCAGCTCGCGCTGCGCCGTGATGGCCAGCACGAACACCGCGCCGCGCGCATTCACGCGGCGCACGTATTCCCAGCGGCCGTCCTTGACCAGCTCGACGAAACGGCCGCGGTGCAGCACCTCGGGCTTCGGCGTCACGGCTCCAGCATCGCGCTGTCGAACACCGCGTAAGGCCCCTGCGCCAGCTCGTGCTTCAGCCGATGGCCGGTGTCCGCAAAACTCTCCGCGAAGCCGAACGGCGGGTTGGCCACGAGCACCGCGCAGGCGCGCATCTGGCCTTCGCCGCGCGCGCCGGTGGAAAGCTCGAGCCGCAACACGCCCTTGCCCGAGGCCTTGGCCACGCGCCGCTCGAAGCGCCCGGCGGCATGGCGGTTCTTGAGCGGATACCAGATCGCGATCACGCCGCCGGCGAAGCGCGCCAGCGATTTTTCGGCGAGCTCCGCGGCGGCCTCGAATTCATCCGGCCGCTCGAACGGCGGATCGATCAGCATCAGGCCACGCTTCTCGGCCGGCGGCAGCAGCGCGTGCGCCTCGTAGCCGTCGCGGCGATGGATCTTCACGCGCGCTTCGCCGCCGATGTTGACCTTCAGCTCGTCGGCGATGGCCGGCTGCTTCTCGCACAGCACCAGCCGGTCCGTTTCGCGCGCGCAGGCCAGCGCCATCAATGGCGAGCCGGGATAGTGGCGCAGCGCGCCATCGGTGTTGAAGCCGCGCACGTGCGCGAGCAGCGAGGCCAGCGGCTCGGGCGCATCGGCCAGCCCATAGAGCAGCTCGATGCCCTCGCGCCACTCGCCGGTGCGCGTGGCCCCCTCGCCCGAAAGGTCATAGGCGCCCGCGCCGGCGTGCGTCTCGAGATAGCTCCAGGGCTTGTCCTTGCGTGAGAGGGCCTGCAGCAAGCCCCACAGCACGGCGTGCTTGAAGACGTCGGCGAAGTTCCCGGCGTGGAAACTGTGGCGGTAGTGCAAGGCCGTTTCAGGCCAGCCGCGGCGCGAGACGGGAGATCAGCTCCTCGAGCCCCTTCGCGGGCACCTCGAAGCTCATGTCCTCGCTGCCGACTTGGCGCAGCCAGATCGCCATCAGGTCACTGAACCGGCCTTCCGGATGCCGGCGCGACAGGCAGAAATACGCATACCCGCGCGCCGACTGCTCTCGCAGCTTGATCGTGACTTCGCTGTCGTCCTTCGCCACGCCGAAGTCGATGACCGCCGGATGGGTGCCGTAGCGGGCCTTGATGGTCCGCAGGTTGGCGACGACGGTGCGCCAGTCCTGCTCGAACTTCTCGGCCCTGCCCTGCGTTTCCTGCTGGTTGACGTTGCGATGCAGGCGCACGCCCTGGATGTGGCGGTCCAGCAGCGTCTCGATGCCGCCGGCCGCTTCCGGCGTGGCAGCGGTGGGCGCGGCAGCCGCCGGTTTTTGCGGCGCCGGCGCCGCGACGCGGGCGCGCTCGAGCCGGATGGAATAACCGGCGATTTCGAGCAGCGTGCGCTCGCCAAGCTGGGTCGGGCCCTCGACCGGATCGCCGTCGATCAGGGCCGGCGCGCTGTTCTCGGCGGTGTAGGTGGGAATTCCGTTGGCCGCGAGCTCGATCCGGCCGTGATAGCGGGCGACCGTCATGGCATTAAGGGTGATCGTGCAGTCCGGCGCGCGGCCGACCTGGATCGGCACGCCGGCGCGCAGGGCGCTGCGTGCCACTTCCTGGTGGCCAGGGCTGGTGACGACGACGGTCCACGGGGAGAGGGGTGCTGACATGGCGCAGGAGTCTACTGACTAGGCGAGGGTCCCCGCCACGCGCAGCATCAGTTCTTCCATGGCTTTCTGGGGATTGTTGAAGCTGGCGTCGTCACGGCCGAACTCGCGCAGCCAGACGTCTTCGACCCCGGGGAACTTGCCGTCCGGGTGGGAGCGCGACAGCAGGAAGTAGCGGTGGCCGAGCTTCTCCGAAGGGTCGGCGATCTTGATCGCCACCTCGCGCATGTCGCGGCTGATCGTGAACGCCAGCACGCGCCTGTCGGCCGACAGGCGGGTCTGCAGCGAGCGCATGGCCGTAATGATCTTGCCCCACTCGGCATCGATGTGGGACTTCTTGTTCAGCGTGCTGGCCTGCGATTCCTCGCGATAGGACCGCACGCTCTGCAGGTGCCGCTCGAACTGGCTGGTGATGTCGCCTTCCTGCCCGCCGCCACCGTGTGGCATCGAGGGCATTGCCGGCGCCGGCATGGCCGGAGGTGGTGGTGGTGGTGGTGGTGGTGGTGGTGCTGCGGGCCTCGGCGGAGGCGGCGGCGGCCTCGGCGGCGGCGGTGCCGCACGCGTCGGCGGTGGCGGCGGTGCCATCGGGCGCGGCGGCGACACAACCTGCGGCGCGGGACGCGGCGGCGGTGGTGGCGCAGGCGCGGGGGCCGTGAAGGCCTTCGGCTTCATCATCACCGTCTTTTCGCTCTCGTCTTCCTCGACGGCCGGTCGCGCCAGCGTGAGGCGGAATTCGCCGATGTCTATCTTGGAATTTTCGTCCACGCGGGTCGGCCCCGTGATGCGGGCGCCGTTCACCAGCGTTCCGTTGGCGCTGCCCTCGTCCACGACGACTGGCATGCCACCGACCAGGTCGAGGCGGGCGTGCTTGCGGGAGGCGGTCTTGGTCGGCAGGACGATCTTGGCAGTCTGGTCACGCCCGATCGACAGGGATCCCTGCTGCCATTCCTGGCGCGCGATTTCCTGCCCACGCTGATCGGTGACGATGACCGTCCACATCTTTCGAGATATCCCGTAACCCACTAAAAATTCTAGCATCGGGGCAGGCTTGGCCCCGAAAACCAGACTTTAGTCTAGACGTTCTCGCGCGCCAGATGCAGTCCGCACTCGCGCTTGTCGTCGCCCTTGGTGGGGTCGAAATAGTCGAAATTGTTGGGCAGGCCGAACTTCTTGAGATAGTCGTTCATCTGGCGCGCCGTCCAGTGCAGCACTGGCGCTACCTTGACGATGCCGTCGCGCGCCATGCTGACGGGCTGCATGGCCGCCCGCTCCTCGGTTTCCTCGGCGCGGATGCCCGTGATCCAGATCTCGCCGCGGACCTTGTTCACTGCCCGGTCGAAGGGCTCGAGCTTCACTTCTTCGGTGAACGCCTCGTGGCCTGGATCGCCCGGCATCGGCCGCGGTCCGTCCACCGCCTCGCGGTGCGCGCGCGAGCGGCGCGGCCGCACGCTGGTGACCTGCAGGTTCATCTGCTTGATCAGCTCGTCGGCGTAGCGGTAGGTCTCGGGCGTGCCGTAGCCGGAATCCACCCAGATCACCGGGATGTCCGGCTGGATCTGAGTGGTCATGTGCAGCGTGACGGCCGAGAACGGCCCGAAGCTGGTCGAGACGAAGGCGCGCTTGCCCAGCCCGACCGCCCAGGCGGTCAGGCGCTCGGGATCGGCGCCCAGCGCAGCGTTCGCGCGGGCAAGTTCGGCGGCATCCAGCAGCTTCGTCATGCGCGCATTTTAGCGCCGCACCGCAACAAAGGCGGCCCGACCGGCAAATTTGTCTATCCATAGATGCCGGATTGCTTGACGGGGGGTGGCTTGCGCCCTAGCCTGCGCCGCCCCGTCTTTCTCGCCTCGCAGGAGCTCACCGTGAGTGACAATCGCAACCTCGTCTGGCACGCCCACCAGGTCAGCCGCGCCGAGCGCGCCGGGCTCAAGAAACAGAAGCCCTGCATCCTCTGGTTCACGGGGCTTTCCGGCTCCGGCAAGTCCACGATCGCGAACGCGCTGGAAGGCGAGCTGTTCAAGGCCGGCCACCACAGCTACCTGCTCGACGGCGACAACATCCGCCTGGGCCTGAACAAGAACCTCGGGTTTTCCGACGCCGACCGCACCGAGAACATCCGCCGCATCGGCGAAGTCGCCAAGCTGTTCGCCGACGCCGGCCTGATCGCCATCACCGCCTTCATCTCGCCGTTCCGCGCCGACCGCGACCTCGTGCGCTCGATCGTCGCGCCGGGCGAGTTCATCGAGGTGTTCGTGCGCGCGCCGCTGAACGTCTGCGAGCAGCGCGACCCCAAGGGCCTGTACAAGAAGGCCCGCGCCGGCACGATCAAAATGTTCACGGGCATCGACTCTCCTTATGAAGAGCCGCTGAAGCCGGAGATCGTGCTCGACACCGACACCCAGGACCTGCAGGCCTGCGTGAAGACGCTGCTCGATGCGCTGAAGGCCGGCGGCCGGCTGCAGCCCTGAAAAGGGGTCGCAGTCCTTTTCTTTTCGCGGCACGCCTGTGACCTCCGCCTGGAAAGACCTGGCGCGCTGGGAATCCAGCGCCGGCGGCGGACCCGTGTTGCGCGGCCAGCGCATCGCCGGTGCCCGCGAGACGATTCACTTCGTCCACGGCAATGGTTTCTGCGGCGGGGTCTACAGGTCTTTCCTGCAGAAATTCCTGCCGGACCGAGGCCTCTTCCTGCACGACCTCGAAGGGCACGGCCAGAGCGAGGCGCCGACGCATTTTTCCGGCATCGGCATGGCGGCGCGGCGCATCGCCGCCGTTGCGGCCGAGCAGAACGCCGACGACGGGCGCGGCCTGATCGGCATGGGCCACTCGTTCGGCGCTGCGCTCACGCTGAAAGTCGCCGCCGACAACCCGGGCCTGTTCAAGGCGCTGGTGCTGCTCGACCCCATCGTGTTCCCGCCCGCCGTCTACTTCGGCGCAAGACTCATGGCCTGGACCGGCACGCACCCGATGGTGAAAGCCGCGCTGCGCCGCCGCCGCACATGGGCGAGCCGCTCCGAGTGCCTCGACCGGTTGCGCGGCCGCGGCATCTACACGGGCTGGCCGGAAGCCGCGCTGGTGGATTTCGTCGACAGCGCCACGCACGACGA
>JAYUGN010000094.1:0-6236 GCA_043767605.1 Gammaproteobacteria bacterium | reverse complement strand
TGTCCATGCGGATCCTGCGCGACCTGCTCGGTACCGAGGTGGACCGCGTGCGCATCGACAGCGCATCCGAGTTCGAGCGGGTGAAGCGCTTCGCGCAGACCTTCGTGCCGGTCAACGCCGCCAAGGTCGAGCACCACGACGGCACCGCGCCGATCTTCGACCTCTACGGAGTCGAGGACGACCTCAACCGCGCGCTGGAACGGCGCGTGGATCTCAAGTCCGGCGGGCACCTGGTCATCGACCAGACCGAGGCGATGACGACGATCGACGTCAACACCGGCGCCTACACCGGCCACAAGAACCTCGAGGAGACCATCCTCAAGGTGAACCTCGAGGCGGCGCAGGCCATCGCCCGCCAGCTGCGGCTGCGCAACCTCGGCGGCATCATCATCCTCGACTTCATCGACATGAAGAACGACGCGCACCGCGCGCAGGTGCTGCGCGCGCTGGAAAAAGAACTGCGCCGCGACCCGGCGCGCACCACTGTGCATCCGTTCTCGCCGCTGGGACTGATCGAGATGACGCGCAAGCGCACGCGCGAGAGCCTCGGCCACATCCTGTGCGAGCCCTGCCCGGCCTGCGAGGCGCGCGGCACGGTCAAGACCGTCGACACCGTGTGCCACGAGATCATGCGCGACATCACGCGCGCCTCGAGGCAGTTCGAGGCCAAGGCCTTCCTGGTCATCGCCGCGCCCAGCATCATCGCGCGCCTGGGCGAGGAGCAGCCGCAGGCGCTGGCCGAGCTCGAGGGCCAGTTGCACAAGCCGATCCGCCTGCAGGCGGAAGCCGCATACCTGCAGCACAACTACGACGTCGTGCCGCTGTGATAAAGGGGACGCACACCTTTACCGATCCGCGTCTTGCGCGGAGCACGCGCGGCGCCCATAAAGGTGTGCGTCCCCTTTAATGGAACGAAAACGCCGCCGCCTGTTCACCGTCGCCCTCACGAGCGGCGCGGTGCTGGTGATCGTGGCCGCGGCCGCCAGCGGCCTGTTCCAGCTCGCGGTGCAGGCGGTGCCGGGCTACCGCGCGGACGTCGAGCGCTACGTGCGCGAGCTGACCGGCCGGCCGGTGCGCATCGATGCGCTGGGCCTGACCTGGCATTACTACTACCCGAGCCTGGAGCTGATCGGCGTGTCGCTGCTGGCCGAGGACGGACACACCGTGCTGCTGCAGGCGGAGCGCCTGCGCCTGGGCTTCGGCCTCACGCGGCTGGTGCGCGGCGACTGGCGCCCGAACCGGCTGGCGCTCATCGGCCTGGCACTCGACGCGCGCATCGACCGCGACGGTCAGGTGGCCGTGAAAGGCATCGAGGAAGCCTCCTCGCAGGCCGGCGCGCCGGTGGACGTGCTGCAGCCGCTGACGGCGTTCGGGCAGCTGCGCGTGCAGCGCTGCCGCCTGAACTTGCGCGACGAGCGCCGCGGCAACGAGCTGTACTCCTTCGGCATCGAGAGCGCGGAGCTGACGCGCGGCCTGCTCGGCAACGACCTGACCGCCGACGTCGCGCTGCCGGCCACGGTCGGCGAGGCCGCACACCTCGACGTGTCGTTCACCGGCGAGGCGCTGGCCCCGCAGCAGTGGTCCGGAGCCGGCTCGCTCGAGCTGAACGGCCTAGTCCCCGGTTTCTGGCTCGCGCCCTTCCTGGCGCGCGGCGTGAAGCTGGACGCCGCGGGCGCGGACCTTGTGGCCGAAGGCCGCTTCGTCGCCGGCCATCTCACGGTGCTCGACCTGCGCGCGCAGGCAGGCCCGGTGCGCGCGCAGCGCGCCGGCCACACCGCGGCCTTCGAATCGCTCAAGGCGCGCGTGGGCGTGGAAGTCCTGAAGGACGGCTGGCGCGCCGAGCTGAAGCACTTCGCCCTGGAAACGCCGGCCGGCGGCGCCTGGCCGCAGGGGGGCGGCGAGCTGAAGCTCACACACGCGACCGGCGCGCCGGACCGCTGGGAAGGCCGGGCGGATTTCCTGCGGCTCGGCGACCTTGCCCCCTGGCTGCAGATGGCCGAAGTGCCCGCGGCATTGGCGGGTTTCGACAGTGCCGCAGGCGAGTTGCGCGAGCTGCAGTTCAGCGCGCAGGGCGCGGGCGACGACCTGCAGTTCGCGTGGCGCGCCCGCTTCGAGCAATTGGCGCTGGCGGCACGGGGCCGGCCCGCCGGTTTTGCCGGCGCGCGCGGCGAAGTCGCCGGCGACGAGCGCGGCGGCCGCGCGGTCTTCACCGAGGGCCCGCTGACGGTCATGTTGCCCGCCATCCTGGAGACTCCTTCGGTGCCCTTCGATTCGCTGGAGGCAGCCCTCGAGTGGCGTCACCTCGAGGATGGCTGGCGCATCGCGGTGCCGCAGCTGCGCTGGGCGCTGCTGGGCATCAAGGGGCAGGGGCATTTCGACCTGACGCTGCCGTCCGCACAGGGCGCCTCGCCCGACCTGGATCTTTCCGCCACGTTTTCCTCGAGCGATGCCACGCGCGCCAAGCCGCTGATGCCGACGCACTGGGGCGCCGGCCTGCGCGGTTGGCTGGACCGCGCGATCCTGTCGGGCGCCGTGGCGTCGGCGCAGCTCGAAATCCACGGGCCGCTGGCGGATTTCCCGTTCGTTGAAAAACCCACCGGCGCCTGGAACCTCGACATCGCCGCGCAGGACCTGAACCTGGCCTACCAGCCCGACTGGCCGCCGGTCGAGGACTTCAGCGCCACGCTGCACTTTCGCGGCAACAGCCTGGCCATCGAGACGAAAGGCGGCACGGTCAGCGGCAACCCGGTGCAGTCGGCCAGCGCCCGCTTCCCGGATTTCAGTACCGGCCAGCTGCTGGTGGATGGCGCGGTCAGCGGCGAGACCTCGCGGTACTACGAGTTCCTGCGCAACTCGCCGCTGCGCACGATTTTTCGCGGGCTGCTGGAGCAAACCGCGGGCACCGGGCCTTCGACCGTCGAGGTGCACCTCGACATCCCGGTGACGCACGCCGATGACACGCAGGTCAGGGGCAAGGTCACGCTCGAGGGCGTGCAACTCGACTACCTGGGCCTCGAGGAGCCGATCCGCGACATCCGCGGCGTGGTGGATTTCGTGCCGGGGAAGGTTTCCGGCGAGCACCTGTCCGGCAGGCTCTACGAGCTTGCGATCGACGGCCGCCTCACGCCGCAGCCCGACCGCAGTACGCTGCTCACGGCGGAATTCCCGTTCACCGTGGACGCCGGCGGCAAGGGCGCCAGCGTGCTGGTGCCGGCCTGGGTGCGACGGCACGTCGCCGGCACTTCGCGCTGGCAGGCACGGCTGCCGATCGGCACCGACGCGCCGGGCGTGCTGACATTGACCACGGATTTCTCCGGCGTGGACGTGCGCTTGCCGGCGCCGCTCGGTAAGCCGGCCGCGCAGGCCGTGCCGCTCACCGTGACGATCGGCAGCCTGCCCCAGTCGCCGCTGCGCATCACTGCGGACTACAAGGACCGCTTCGGCGCTGACCTGCGCTTCGCGCGCCGCGCCGGGGTTGAGGCGCTGGTGTTCGATCGCGGCGCGCTGCGCGTCGGCGGCGGGCCGCTGATCGAGGCCACTGAAAAAGGCGTGATCCTCGGCGGACAAGTGGACGAGGTGGATGCGCGGGCCTGGGCCCGCGAACTGCAAGGCCCGGGCATCGAGGGCCAGGTGCAGTTCATCCGCCGCGCCGACCTGCACGTCGGCCGCGCGAGCTGGGGCCGCTATGCGTTGCGCGATGCGCGGTACCAGTGGGCCGTGACGAAGGACGGCTGGACGCTCAGCCTGACTGGCGCCGGTGGTGCCGGCGATGTCCGCTGGGCCGGCGCCAATCGCGGCACGCTGAGCGCGCGCATGGATTCGCTGGGACTCGATGAGGTGCCGGTCACGCCGGCGGGACCCGAGGACGAGGGCGTGATCGACCCGAACACGATGCCGCTGCTGGATCTGGACCTGCGCAAGCTCGTGGTTGGCGCCACTGACCTGGGCCACCTGACGCTCGCGACCGAGCGCACGGCCGCCGGGCAGAAGCTGAAAGTCCTGCACGCCGAGGGCGGCAACATCACGCTGTCCGGCGATGGCGAGTGGCGCCGGCGCGCAGGCCAGTCGAGCGGAAATTTCAATGCCGACCTGCAGGCCAGGGACGTCGCCGCGCTGCTGAAGGCCTTCGGTTACACACCGAACCTCGACGCCAAAAAGGCGGCGACCCGGCTCGCGCTGAGCTGGAGCCCGTCCGAAACGGGACTCGACCCGGCGCAGGCTCTGGGCACCGTGCACCTGGAGTTCGAGAACGGCCAGCTGCGCGCGATTGACCCGGGCGCGGGCCGCGTTCTCGGCCTGGTGAATTTCTACGCGCTGCCGCGGCGGCTCACGCTGAATTTCCGCGACGTGGTGTCCTCGGGCCTGGGCTTCGACAAGATCCAGGGTGACTTCGAGCTTCACGACGGCAGCGCGCACACGCAGAACCTGCAGATCAACGGGCCTTCGCTGCGCATGGACGTGCGCGGGCGCATCGGCCTGGCCGCGCGCGACTACGACCAGCAGGTGACCGTGTATCCCGACGTCTCTTCGGGCGTCACGCTCGGCGCGCTCGCGCTCGGCGGCCCGATCGCCGGCGTGCTGACGCTGATCGCGCAGCAGATCCTCAACAAACCGCTCAGCAAGGTCACCGAGCTGTCGTATCGGGTGACCGGCAGCTGGGACAACCCGCAGGTCGAGAAGGCCAAGAAGCCATGATCGCGGCGATCCAGATGACCAGCGGCGCCGAGGTGGCGGCCAATCTCGCGAGCGCGGGCCGGCTGCTGGCGGAGGCGCGCACCCAGGGCGCCGAGCTCGCCGTGCTGCCCGAAAACTTCGCGCTGATGGGCGCGCGCGAGTCCGACAAGCTCGCCGTGGCCGAAGGCGAGGGCGCGGGACCGATCCAGGATTTCCTGGCCGACGCCGCGCGCCGGCTTGCGATGTGGATCGTCGCCGGCACCGTCCCGCTGAAAACCCGCGAGGCGAATCGCGTGGCCGCGGCCTGCCTGGTGTTCGATGCGGGCGGCGTGCGCGTGGCGCGCTACGACAAGATCCACCTGTTCGACGTGGATATTACGCGGGGCGACCCGGAGGGGGTCGAGCGCTACCGCGAGTCGGCCAGCATCGCGCCCGGGCCGCTGGACGCCGTCGTCGTGGACACGCCGCTGGGCAAGCTCGGGCTTTCCGTGTGCTACGACCTGCGCTTTCCGGAGCTGTTTCGCGCGCTCACGGCCGCGGGCGCGGAAATCCTCGCCGTGCCATCCGCCTTCACCGAGCGCACTGGCGCGGCGCACTGGGACGTGCTGCTGCGCGCCCGCGCAATCGAAAACCAGTGCTACGTGGTGGCGCCGGGGCAGTGGGGCACGCATCCGGGCGGCCGCCGCACTTTCGGCCACAGCATGATTGTGGATCCCTGGGGCCGGGTGCTGGCGCAGCGCGAGACCGGCGAGGGCGTGGTGGTGGCGAGCGTGCCGCGGGAGCCGCTGGCCCAGTTGCGCCGCACGTTCCCGGTCCTGCAACACCGTCGGCTGTAAACTGAACCTGCTGGGCTTCGCGAACGCTGGGCTTCGCTACGCTCAGCCCAGCCTACGCCCCGCCTACGAGATCCCCGTGACCGATTCTCTCGCCCTCGCCCGCAAGACCCTGCTCGACCCTGCCGCCATGGATGAGCATGCGCTCGCGCGCGTGCTCGACGGGCTGATGAAGCCGGGCGTCGAGGCCGCAGACCTTTATTTCCAGCACGCGGCGTCCGAGAGCTGGGTGTTCGAGGACGGCATCGTCAAGACGGGTTCGCATCACGTGGAGCAGGGCGTCGGCGTGCGCGCGGTCGCCGGCGAGAAAACCGGCTTTGCCTATTCCGACGAAATCGCGCTACCCGCGCTGAACGAGGCCGCTGGCACCGCCAATGCGATCGTGCGCCAGGGCCAGCAGGCCCGCGTGCAGGCCTGGAACCGCCCGGTGGCGACACCGTTGTACGGCGCGATGGATCCGCTGGCGAGCCTGGCCACCGACGACAAGCTCGAGCTCCTGCGCCGCGCCGACCGCACGGCGCGCTCGGCCGACCCGGCCGTGACGCAGGTGATCGTGTCGCTGTCCGGCAGCCATGAAACCGTGCTGGTCAGCGCGAGCGACGGCACGCTCGCGGCCGATGTGCGGCCGCTGGTGCGCATGAACGTCTCGGTGATCGTCGAGCGCAAGGGCCGTCGCGAGCAGGCGGCCGCGGGCGGTGGCGGCCGCGCCGGCTACGAATTCTTCCTCGA
>JAYUGN010000093.1:0-6246 GCA_043767605.1 Gammaproteobacteria bacterium | reverse complement strand
CGTCCACGCGCGACAGCTGCAGCAGGTCGTCGATCAGCGTCTGCATCTGGTGGATGCCGTCCTGGATGAACTTCAGGAATTCCAGCGATTCGCCGCCGAGCGCCGCGGCGTAGCGCCGCTCGAGCAGCTGGGCGAACGAGCCGATCGAGCGCAGCGGCGCCTTCAGGTCGTGCGACGCCACGTAGGCGAACTGTTCGAGCTCGTGGTTGCTGGCGGCCAGCTGCGAGGCCGTGCGGCGCAGCTCGGACTCGGAGTGGCGCAGGCTGCCGAGCAGCTGGCGGTTGACCTCGGCGCGGCGCTGCAACTCGGCGTTGGACTCGGCCAGCTCGCCGGCCCGGCGCTCGGCTTCGCTCTCGAGCCGCCGGCGGCGCGCGGCCTCCTCGGTGAGGTCGGCGTTGAGGCGGCGCAGCTCCGCGGTGCGCGCCGCGACCAGCGCCTCGACGCGGGCCTCGCGGCCCACGCTCAGCAGCAGCAGCAGGCCCACCAGGCTCGCCAGCAGCAGGCCGCCCGCGAGCACCAGCCAGGTGGCCCAGGACCGGTGCGCCAGCAGCGTGGCGGCCGGCAGCCTGAAGGCCAGGTGCCAGGCGCGGCCGGCAAAGGTAAACCGGTAATCGTGCGACAGGCTGCCAGCGGCGACGCCGGGCGCCTCCCCGTACAGGCGCCGCGGGTGGCCCGGGTCGGCGTCGTCGTACAACTGCATCTCGAGGCCCCGCGCGCGCGCCTCGCGCGCGGTTGCCGCCAGCAGGCGCTCGAGCCGGAAGATCGCCACCGCGTAGCCCTGCACGTAGCGGCGGCGCGCCTCGAGGCTGGCCGGCTGCACGCCGTGCCGGTACACCGGCATGAAGGCCAGCACGCCCTGCTGGTCCGGCGCCTGCACCAGCGCCACGCTGCCGCTGGCCGCGACGCGCCCGCTGTCGCGCGCCTGTTCCATCGCGGCACGGCGCACCGGGTCGGAGGCGACATCGAAGCCCATCACCGGCTCGTTGCCCTCGATCGGCACGACCTGCTTCACCGTCACCCGGCCGGTGGCGACCGCGATCTCGTCCCAGGACAGGCCGTCCGCGCCGGGCATGGCCCGCAGCAGGCGCGCAGCGAAGATCTGGAATTCGTAGGGCTCGATGTTCTCGGAGGCCGCGAAGAAGCCCTCGAGCGCCCCCAGCGCCGCCAGCGAGGCATCGAGATCCTTCTCGAGCGCGGCGCCGAGATCGGCGCTGGCGTCGCGAAATTCGGAATCGATGCGTGCCTGCTCGCGCTGGCTGACGAACAGGAACACCGCCACCACTATCGCGTACAACAGCACCAGCGGCAGCGTCACGAACAACTGGCGCTGCAGCCAGGTCCGCGACGGCCGCAACGCCCACACCAGCACCAGCGGCGTGAACACGAACACGCCGATGCAGTCGCCGACCCACCAGGTGAACCAGTTGATCCAGGCGACCTCGGCCGGGACCTTGCCCGCCACCCACAGGCTGCCCACGCTCACGCTCGCGTTCAGCGTGCACGCCAGCGGCCCGCCCAGCGTGAGGATGCGGATCACGTCGAGCTCCTGCGTGAGCAGGTTGGTGTAGCCCACGAAGCTCCGCACCAGCCAGGCGCCGAGCAGCGCCTGCAGCGTCGCGCCGCCCGCGATCAGCGCCGGCAGCAGCGAGGAGGCGACGGGCGCCGAGGTGTCGAAGCCGGTGCCGATGTTGACGAGGAAGGAGCCGGCAAAAATGCCCGGCGCAAGGCGAGGCCCGCCGAGCAGGATCGAGGCCAGCGCGATGCCCGAAGCCGGCCAGACCGCGGTGGCGTAACCGGGCGGGATGGCCAGCAGCAGGCCCAGGCGGCCCGAGGCGTAGTAACCGAGGGCGACGACGAACAGCAAGGCCAGCGTCGCCTCGAGCGACAGCGGCTTGCGCGGCGCCGCTGCAATCACCGGCTGGTCCTATGCGCGCTGCGCGGCGGCCAGGTCCGTGTCGCGGAAGCCGGAGCGCGTACGCTCCTCGCGCGCGCGGCGCTTTGCGGCATACATGGCCTGGTCGGCGCAGATCACCAGCGTCTCGAGCGTGCGGCCCTGCTGCGGGTAGAACGCCAGGCCGATGCTCGCGGAAATGCGCACGTCGCGCCCTTCCACGTTGGTGATGCCGCGCACCTTGTCGTGCAGCCGGCGCAGCATGGCTTCGGCCTCGGTCTCGGCCGAGTTCGAACGCAGCGGCGTCAGCAGCAGCAGGAATTCGTCGCCGCCGACGCGGGCGACCGTGTCGGTGGCGCGCACCGACTCGGACAGGACGTGGCCGACGGCGCGCAGCAGCCCGTCGCCCACGGCGTGGCCGTGCGTATCGTTGACCGGCTTGAAGCCGTCGAGGTCCATGTAGCCGATGGCCACCGTGCTGCCTTCGCGCTGCGCCTGGGCCAGCGCGCTGTTGGCGCGGTCCTCGAACAGCTGGCGGTTCGGCAGGCCGGTCAGCGCATCGTGCGTGGCGACGTAGTACTGGTATTCGCGCAGCTGGTCCACTTCGTTCAGCACGCGGTTGCGCTCGATGGCGCGGCGGATCACGCGCACGATGAAGGCACCGTCGTAGCGGCCCTTCACGAGGTAATCCTGCGCGCCACGCTGCAGCGTGCCGAGCGCCGCTTCCTCGCTGTCGAGGCCGGTCATGATCACCACGGTCTGGCCGCGGTTGGCGGCGCGGATGCGCTGGACGTTGTCCACGCCGTGCGCATCGGGCAGGCCGAGGTCGAGCAGCACGCAGTCGTAGGCGCCGGCGCGCACCGCGCGCTCGGCGTCGGTGAGCGTGCCGACGAATTCAAGGGTGAGCGGCGAGCCGGCGTCGGTGATCGCCTCCTTCAGCAGGCGCGCATCGGCCAGCGAGTCCTCGACCACGAGGATCCGCAGTCCGCCGCCGGTGCCCGGGCCGACGCCCATCGGGCCCGCGGGCAGTTCAGGCTGCACGAGCGGCTCCGCCCGTGAACTTCGACGGCAACGACACGCGGCCGAACCAGAAATCCTGCAGGCCGCGGATCAGGGCCGCGAAGGCCTCGAAGTCCACCGGCTTCTGCAGGTAGCAGTTGGCGTGAAGGTGATAGCAGGCCAGCACGTCGCGCTCGGCGCGCGAGGTGGACAGCACCACGATCGGAATGTGGTTGAGCTTGGGATCGCTCTTGATCTCGGCCAGCACTTCGCGGCCGTCCTTGCGCGGCAGGTTGAGGTCGAGCAGGACCAGGTCCGGCTCCGGCACGTTGGCGTGCACGCCCTGGCGTCGCAGCATCGCAAGGGCTTCTTCGCCGTCACGCGCGACATGCAAGCGGTGCGGCGCACCGATTTCCTCGAACACTTCCTGGGTCAGCCGGATGTCGGCCGGGTTGTCCTCGACGAGCAGAATTTCGGCAGCCCGAAGAGCGCCATTGGGCACTCGAGCGGTCGGTTCCTGCAACATGTAATCCCCTGTTGAATTGCGCTGGGAAAAGTGTGCAGGGACAAGGAGTTCAGGCCAATTAGACCTAGGTCGCAGACCGGGGCGGTTCAGGCGCCGGTCTTGACGGCCGCGGGGGCCGGACTGGCCTGGGATTTGCGTGCGCGCTTGTGGGCGTACATCGCGTGGTCGGCCTCCTGGAAGGCCGCGCCGATGCTGCCGGCGAGGTCGCGCATGGCGTAGCCCAGCGAGGCCGGCACGCCGCCTTTCTGCAGCGACTGCGAGATCCGCTTGAGCACCACGCCCGCGTGCTCGGGGGCGCAGCCGAGGGTCAGGCAGGCGAACTCGTCGCCACCGAGGCGCGCCAGCACATCCTCGCGGCGCGCGGCGAGCTTGAGCGCGCTGCCGGCGCGGCGGATGAACTCGTCGCCACTGGCATGGCCTTCCGTGTCGTTGATGCGCTTGAGCCCGTCGAGGTCGATCACGACGACGCAGGCGTTGAGCCCTTCGCGCGCGCAGCGCTCCTCGGACTGCTTCACCGCCAGGTCCCAGCCGCGGCGGTTCAGCAGCGTGGTGAGCATGTCGGTCATGCCCTCCTCCTTGGCCTTGTGCTCGCGCTGCGCGAAGTCGCCGGTGCGCTCCACCTCGATCCGCGCCAGCAGGCGCGCGACCCATTCCGACAGCGAGAGGAACACGACGATGTTGGCGGTCACCGAGAGCGCCAGCGCGACCGGGAACTCCAGCGCCTGGTACTTCACCGACAGGTACTGGACCAGGCCCAGCAGCACCGGCGTGACGACGATGGCCGGGATCAGGCGGCGCTTGGCCGCGCCGGCCGCATCGTCGGCGCTCCAGCCCGCCACCACGCCCTGCGGATTGAGGCTCAGCGCCGAGAGCGACAGCAGCAGCAGCAGCAGCGTCTCCGTCAGCGACATGCTGACCGTGCCGCCGCCGGCCGACTGGTACAGCGACTTGGCCTCGTACAGGTGGCCCAGCAGCGAGGTGAAGGACAGGAACAGCGCCATGCCGATGCCCAGGTCGGCGAAGTCGAAGCGATAGATGCGCGGCTTGCCCATGAACCACAGCGCGAGGCCCAGGAACAGCAGGATCAGCGCGGCCTGCGGCGCGGGGCGCCCCGGTGCCGAGCCGCCGAGCAGGCTGCGGGTGGCGTTCTGGAACACGTATTGCTCGAGGCCGCCGGGCATGCCGAGCAGGTACTCGATCAGCACCAGCGCGGCGACCACGATCACCAGGCCGGACCAGAGCCGGGCCAACTGCGAGGAAGGCGCGCCGCGCACGCTCATCAGGCCGACGGCGGCGACCACGCAGACCAGGGCGGTCAGCGGCAGCACATAGAGCGAGGACGGCAGCGGGTTGGTGAGCAGCAGCCGCCACATGAGCCCCCACAGCGCGAGGTAAATCGCGCTGACGGCCACGACCATAGTTGCGCCAGAGGCGGCGAAGCGTTGCGGGGTCATACTAAAATTCTAGCGCCCGGACCCTTCCGGCGCACCAACTATCTTCAAATGAACCCCGCCAGAGGCACTGACGACCTGCCGCGAGGCGCCCTGTTCGCGATCCTCGCGGCCGCGGCCTTCGCCGTCATGGCGACCTGCGTCAAGGCGGCCTCCCGCGGCGTCGGCAACGAGATGATCGTGTTCTTCCGCAGCGCCGTGAGCCTGGCGGTGCTGTCACCGTGGATGCTGCGCCGCGGCCTTGCGGCCGTGAGGACCACGCGGCCCGCCGGCCACCTGTGGCGCTCGGCCTTCGGCATCTGCTCGATGTACGCATTCTTCTACGCGATCGCCCACCTCCCCCTGGCCGAGGCGATCGTGCTCACCTACTCCACGGCGCTGTTCATCCCGTTCATCGCCTGGGCCACGCTGCGCGAGCCGCCCTCGCCGGCGATCCTGCTGGCGGTCACCGTCGGCCTGTTCGGCATCGCCCTGATCGCCAAGCCCTCCGCCGGCACCCTGAACTTCGCCACGCTGGTCGGCGTCGCCTCCAGCATCACCGCGGCGGCCGCCATGGTGACGATCCGGCGGATCTCCCACACCGAGCCGGCCGCCCGCATCGTGTTCTGGTTCTCGGCCCTGGCCACGCTGGTGTCCTCGGTGCCGCTGTTGTGGGCCTGGAAGACGCCGGCCCCTCACGAACTCGCCCTGCTGGTCGGCACCGGCGTGTTCGCCACACTCGGCCAGTTGTGCCTCACGCGCGCCTACTCGCTCGCACCGGCGGCGCGCATCGGCGCCTTCACCTATGTCGCCGCGGTGTTCGGCGGCCTGATCGGCTGGGCGCTTTGGAACGAGGCACCCGACGGCGCCTCGATCGCCGGCATGCTGCTGGTGGTCGCCTGCTGCCTGCTCGCCGGCTGGCGCGGGCCCTCGAGCAAATAAAGGGGTCAGACTCAATTTCCCGTGGAGAGCCCTGCCCACCCAACTGCGGAGACAGGAAATTGAATCTGACCCCGGTTCCTGCACCGCTGTGGCGGCGGTTTGCCAGCGCGTTCTACGATGCGCTGCTGCTGTTCGCGCTGTGGATGAGCGCCACGCTGCTCGGCTCCATGGCGCTGACGCTGGCCGGCCTCCCCTACTCGCCCGGGCTGTTCCGCGGCTGGCTGTTCCTGGTCGGCCTCGCCTACTTCGGTGCTTGCTGGGTGCATGGCGGCCAGACCCTCGGCATGCGCGTGTGGCGCCTCACCGCGCGCCGCGCCGGCGGCGCGCCGCTTGGCTGGCCCACCGCCGCGCTGCGCTACGCACTGGCCTATCCCGCCTGGCTCAGCGTGATCGGCGTGCTGTGGAGCGCGATCGATGCGCGCAAGCGCGCGCTGCACGAGATCGCGACGGGCACTGAG
>JAYUGN010000092.1:0-2079 GCA_043767605.1 Gammaproteobacteria bacterium | reverse complement strand
TCGATCCGCGGGATTCCACCAGCGTCGAGCAGGCCGTGCCGGACTACGCCGCCGCGCTGGGCGCTTCGATCAAGGGCTTGCGCATCGGCCTGCCGATGGAATATTTCGCCGAAGGCCTCGACGCCGGCGCGCGCGAATGCGTGATGGCGGCGGTGAAGAAATTCCAGGAGCTCGGCGCGGTGATCAGCGAGATCTCGCTGCCGAACTCGCCGCTGTCGGTGCCGACCTACTACGTGGTCGCGCCGGCGGAAGCCTCGAGCAACCTCGCGCGCTTCGACGGCGTGCGCTACGGCCATCGCGCCGAGGGCGTGAAGACGCTCGAGGAGCTGTACAAGCGCAGTCGCGGAGAAGGCTTCGGCGCGGAAGTGCAGCGCCGCATCATGATCGGTACCTACGTGCTGAGCCACGGCTACTACGACGCGTACTACCTCAAGGCGCAGAAAGTGCGCCGGATGATCTGCGACGACTTCAAGCGCGCGTACCAAAGCGTGGACGTGATCCTCGGGCCGACGGCGCAGAGCGTGGCCTTCAAGCTCGGTGACAAGTCGAACGATCCGGTCGCGATGTATCTCAATGACATCTACACGATCGCCGCCAACCTGGCCGGCGTGCCGGCGATGAGCATCCCGGGCGGCTTCGTGAACGGTCTGCCGGTCGGCGTGCAGCTGATGGGCAACTATTTCGACGAAGCGCGCCTGCTCAACGTGGCGCACCAGTACCAGCAGGCGACGGCGTGGCATCAGGAAGCACCGAAGGACTTCGCGTGAGGTTCGTTGCGCTGGCGCTGCTTGCGCTGCTCGCCGCGGGCGCTGCTGCCGCCGACGCCGTGCCCGCTGCCGTGCCCGCTGCAGTGCCCGAGGCCGAAGCGAAGGTCCTGCACCGCGCGCAGCCGCAATATCCGAAGGCCGCCGCGGCGCCGGGCGTAGCGCCACGCGCGGCGCAGGAATTGCAGATCCTGCAAAGGGTGATGCCGGAGCTCTCGGGCCTGCCGGCGCCGGCCGACGGCGGCTGCGTCACGGTGCGCATGTTGATCAAGCACGACGGATTCGTGGGCGAGGTCGAGATCCTCGAAGCCAAGCCGGAGGCCCTCGCCGAACCGGCCGCCGCGGCCCTGAAGCAGTGGTGGTTCCAGAGCTTTCCGCCGCCGGACCGCACCACGGTGCAGACGTTTTATTTCGCGCCGGACCAGGTCCGCCTGCCGGACAACGCCATTCGCTCGCCATACCTCTCCCTTTCAGGCGATGGCAGCGTGAAGAGCTCGGGCTGTGGCAAATCGGGGACACAGGGATGAGCGTTGCACAGTGGGAAGCCGTGATCGGCCTGGAGATTCACTGCCAGCTGTCGACGAAGTCGAAGATTTTTTCCGGCGCCGCCACGGCGTACGGCGCTGCGCCGAACACCCAGGCCGACGCGGTCACACTCGGGCTGCCCGGCGTGCTGCCGGTGCTGAACCAGGAAGCCGTGAAGATGGCGGTGAAGTTCGGCCTGGCCATCGGCGCGCAGGTGGCGCCGCGCTGCGTGTTCGCGCGCAAGCATTATTTCTACCCGGACCTGCCCAAGGGCTACCAGATCTCGCAGTACGAGCTGCCGATCGTGGCGCTGGGCAAGGTCGTGATCAACGTCGGTGGCGCCGAGAAAACCATCGGCGTCACGCGCGCGCACCTCGAGGAAGACGCCGGCAAGTCCATGCACGAGGGCTACGGCAACGCCACCGGCATCGACCTCAACCGCGCCGGCACGCCGCTGATCGAGATCGTCTCGGAGCCGGACCTGCGCAGCGCGGCCGAGGCCGTGGCCTACATGAAACAGGTGCACCAGCTGGTCGTGTACCTCGGCATCTGCGACGGCAACCTGCAGGAAGGCTCGTTCCGCTGCGACGCCAACGTGTCGGTGCGCAAGCGCGGCACGGAAAAATTCGGCACGCGCACCGAGACCAAGAACATCAACTCGTTCCGCTACGTCGAGAAAGCCATCGAGTTCGAGATTGCGCGCCAGGTCGAGGTGCTCGAGGGCGGCGGCAAGATCGTGCAGGAGACGCGCCTCTACAACCCCGACACCGGCGAGACCCGCACGATGCGC
>JAYUGN010000091.1:0-2079 GCA_043767605.1 Gammaproteobacteria bacterium | reverse complement strand
TGCCGGCCACGGCCAGCACGTGACGCTCGCGCAGCACGTTCTCGGCCAGCCACTGCGGGCCGGACACATAGCGCAGCCCGCGGTTCAGCACGTGCTCGATCGCCGGGTTGCCGCGCGTGATGACGTTGCCGACGATCACGGCGTCGGGCCCTGCGTGTCCCGGCCCGCCATCGAGGTGCGCGGGCTCGTAGCCGTGCATCACCTTGATGCCGAGCGCCTCGAGCTGCGTCGACATCGGCGGCCAGGCGTTGGCGTCCGAGCCGGTGACGGTGTGGCCGGCCTCGCGCGCGAGCGCGGCCACGCCCGCCATGAACGTGCCGCAGATGCCCAGGATGTGGACGTGCATGCTCAACCCATCATCCCGCTGATCAGCGTGGCGACCGAGACGGTCACCAGCGTGGACAGCAGCGACATCAGTGCGCCGACGCCGAAGTGCGTCCCGGTCGCGTTGCGGTAGATGTGCGCGGTGACCAGAAAATTCCACATGGACACCGCCATCACGGCGAGCGCGGGCAGCGGCGGCAGCGGTTCGGTGCGCGCCAGCTCGGGGTTCTCGGCCAGGCGGACCATCAACGGCGCGATCGCCGACAGCGGCGGCAGCAGGAACAGGATCAGCACGGCGTCGGTCAGGAACAGGCTGTCGAGCGTCTGGCGCAGGCGGTTCAGCAAGCCGCGCCTCTGCAACAGCGCAAAACTGAAGGCGGCGAGCACGGCCAGGCTGGCCAGGGCCTGCACCACCGCCTGCAGGATCGGCAACGTCAGGCGGTATTGCAGGAACAGCATCAGCGCCGCCAGCGGCACGATCGTGCGCGCCAGCGTTTTGGAATACGGAAAATCCTGCGGACCGGCGCGAAACAGGAGGATCCTGAGCGCCGCCGCGAAGGCTTGAGTCGGCATGGGCCATTTTATCCTGAGACAATTCGCGCCATGTCCGACGAAACTGCCTACACCCTGATCCAGGCGCCCGAAGTCCTGGCCCAATTCCTCGAACGCTGGAAGGAGGCGCCCTGGCTGGCGGTCGACACCGAGTTCGTCCGCGAGGAGACCTACTACGGGCAACTGTGCCTCGTGCAGGTCAGCGACGGCACCACCCATGTCTGCATCGACGCGCTGGCGCTGGACTTGAAGCCTCTCTGGGAGTTCCTGCTGCGGCCGGAGCTGCTGAAGGTGCTGCATTCGGCCGGCCAGGACCTCGAATTGTTCGTGCAGCACGCCGGCGACTGCCCCCGGCCCCTGTTCGACACCCAGATCGCCGCGGCCCTGCTCGGCCACGGCGAGCAACTGGGCTATGCCGCGCTGGTCGAGCGCCGGCTGGGCGTGGCCGTGGACAAGAGCCTGTCGCGCACCGACTGGTCGAAGCGGCCGTTGCCCGAGCCGGCGCTGGTCTACGCCGCCGACGACGTGCGGCATCTGTCCGCCATCTACCCCGCCCTGCGCGACGAACTGGCCAAGCGCGGCCGGCTCGAGTGGCTCGAGGCCGAGGGTGCGCGCCTCACTGAAGCCAGCCGCTACAAGCCTGATCCCGCCCGGGCCTGGCGCTCGCTCAAGGGCCTCGGCCGCCTGGCGCCTGAAGCGCAGCAGCGGGCGGCCAAGCTGGTGACCTGGCGCGAAACCGAGGCGATGGCGCGCAACCGGCCGCGGCGCTGGATCCTGGACGACCCGTCGATCCTGCAGATGGCGAGCCGCGTGCCCGACAGCGTGGAGAACCTGGCGAAGATCGAGGGCGTGTCGGCCCGGCGCATCGAGCGCTCGGGTGCGGACCTGATCGAGCTGCTGAAGGAACCCGTGGAGGCCGTCGCGCTGATCGACGATGCGCGCGAGACGCCGGAACAGAGGGCGAAAACACAGGCCCTGCTGGATCACCTGCGCACGCGCGCGCTCGAGCTGGAAGTGGCCGCCACGCTGGTGGCGACGCGCAGCGACATCGAGCGGCTGGTGCGGGAAGGGCCGGGCGCCGCGGTGCCGCTGCTCAGCGGCTGGCGGCGTGAGCTGCTGGGGAACGAGCTGCTGGCGAAACTCTGATCACCTCTCCCCGCGCAGCGGGGAGAGGTCGGCGCGCGCGGGCGCGCCGGGTGAGGG
>JAYUGN010000090.1:0-16372 GCA_043767605.1 Gammaproteobacteria bacterium | reverse complement strand
AGCAGCTTAGTAAGCGTACATCGCCGAGAGCTGGACGCGGTCCAGCTGACCATCGTTGCCGTTCTCGAGCTTGCGGGTGGCGTGGGTGAACTCGGCGCCAAACGTCAGCTTCTCGACCGGCGAGTACAGCACGTTGATGCGGCCGCTGGCGATCGACTGGGTGACACCCGTGCCCATCAGCCTGGTGTTGTTGTCGATCTGCAGCGTGCTGACCATCAGGTTGCTGCGCCAGCGCTCGTTCCAGGGATGGCGGTAGGCCACGTAGCCGGCCACTTCCTTCACCGTCTCGAGCTCGTTGTTGCCGTCAACCACCGCGTCCGGCGCGGCGGCCAGCGCGACGTAACGGCCGATGCCGTCGCCGCCCGTGACCATGAAGCGCACGTCGTCCTTGCCGAAGCTGTTCAGCTTGCCCGCGATCGAGACACCGTAGCCTTCGGCGGTGCCGGAGACGGTGTTGTTCGGGGCGTCGCCACCGGTCGGCGCAAGGTCGGCGCGCAGCTGGCGACCGATCACCGCAGCGTCGATTTCGCCGAACGAGGCCTTCCAGTTGTAGCGAACCACTAGGTCAGGAATCTGGCCGTCACCCGTGACGAAGGTCGAGGTGACCGGCGTGGCGCCCGCCACCGTGCCGGCCTTCGGCCGCACCGTGGTCTCCGTGTTCTCGAGCGCGAACTGCCAGTCGCCGCCCAGGAACGCCGGGAGCGTGTAGCGGACCAGCGGCTGGCGGCTGAACACCGTGCCCTCGGAGGGCGCACGGATGAAGTCCAGGCTGTCCGGGAACGCCAGCGTGCCCTGGAACGTGCTCCAGTCCTGGCCGAACAGGAAGTTGTTGTAGGTGATGAACGCGCGGCGCAGGGCCGGGTTGTAGGCGTTGGTCACGACTTCGGTGCCGGAGCCCGGGTTCGAGATGAAGTCCATCTCGAGGTAGCCGCCGAGCTTGTTGTCAGGGACGTGCGCGTCGATCTTGAAGTACAGGCGCGTTTCCTTGGCGTGCATGTCGAACATGCTGTACGAATTCTCGGCCGCATTGCTGGTGACCGGGATCGAGTTCGGTGCGTAGTAATCGCGCAGGCCGCCCGGGGTGGCGACGTCGCCATCCGAGTAGACGCTCATCAGCGCATCGAGCTTGACGTAACCGCCGTAGGCGATGTCGACGTCCGAGACCGGCGCCGGCTTAGGGTCATCCTGGCCAACCTTGATGGTCTTTTCGTAGGGCTGCGGATCGGCGGCCGATGCGGCGGCCGATGCGGCCAGAAGCGCGGCGATGAAAGCGGTGCTGCGAACCATGGTCTCTCCCTGATGAACTGCTTTAGTTAACGGACGTTAAAGGAAAACCCGCCTTTGCGGCGGTTTCTACCACTAACGTATAGCGGCGCGAAGGCTAGCCCGAAACACCCCCCGCGGGCTACTACTGGGCCCACTACTGGGTTGGCGCCATCACCTGCCCCGAACTGATCGGCTGGGACAGGATCCATAGGCCAATAGTGGTAAAGGCCACCATCAGCAGCAGCATGGGCAGCTGGGACAGCGTGGCCTGGCGCTGGTTCGGGAAGACCTTCAGCGCTTCGACATGGGCGAGGTACACGCTGACGATGTGGCCGAACAGGATCAGCCAGACCTGCGTGTGCCAGACCACGCCAGCGTCCAGCGTCACCGGCGCGGTGAGCCAGCGCTTGGTAGCGAAGATGTCCCAGCCGGCGCCGAAGGGGTCGGACACCAGCCGCACGATCTGGCTGCCCTGGGTGGCGATCAGCGTGTAGTAGTGCGTGATGTTGTAGACGAAGGCGATCGGGATCAGCGAGAAGGCGAAGTACAGGCCCAGCTCGGTCAGGCTCTTGTCCGAGTGCGTGAGTTTTTTCGTGCCCCAGATGAAGGACAGGTACAGGCCCAGGTACAGGTACGCCGAGCCGGCCAGGGCCAGCGTCTGCCAGACCTGGTAGGCCTTCTGGAAATACGGGTAGACCGTGATCATGTTGCCGCCGAAATACGGCAGCAGCGCCTGGAAGACGTACTTCCAGAAAATCGAGACCCAGAGCACGGTGTCCTTGATGCCGTCGAAGGCGGTCGAGGACAGCATGAACAGCACGAACAAGAGCAGGCTCAAGTGCTCGGCCTGGTCTTCCACCAGGCCCATGAACGGCTGGCGCAGGCGCAGCACGCGGCGGCCCTCGACCACCGTGAACTGGAAAGGCGACATCTTCGCGACCAGCCGGAAGAACACGGCCAGGAACTCGCCGTAGCGGAACCACTTCTCGCGGCCGAACCACCACGCCGCGCCGAACGTGAGCGCGCTGTAGCCGCACAGGATCAGCGCGAGCGACAGCGGCCGCGTACGGCCGAACAGCTCGATCCAGATGAAGGCCATGTAGAGGATCAGCGCGGGGTAATAGAACCAGCGCGCCGGGTACTCGCGCTTGCCTGCGAACACGCCGGGTTTCCTGCGCTCGATCCACTCGATGATCGTGAGCCAGGGATTGATCGCGGCGTACAGGTCACCGATGAGCGCGGTGAAGTACGTGAACCCCAGCACGAAGATGATCCAGAAGAACGTCATGTTGAAGTTCGAATAGGCGTTGTTCTTGCCGAACAAGCCCGTTGCGATCGTCAGCAGCAGCCCGAGCACGCTGATCGTGCGCAGCGTGCCGCGCACAGAGGGTGCGTCCACCGAGCGCCAGAACGCGGTGCGATCCAGGATCTTCGCCCGGAAATTCGAGCTGACGCTCGTGTCGTTCACGAAATAGCCGACGATCAGGAACGAGACCAGCAGCGCGCCGGCGGCGCCGTACAGGTACATCCAGATCGGCACCGGCAGGTTGTAGACCTGGCCGAACGAATGCGCCTGCGCCGCAAGCGGCAGCAGTAACGCGGGCAGCAGCGCCCAGGATTTTTTCATCGGGTCCCCGGGCGGCTGACTAGGGCTTGGGCTGGACTTCCAGCGCGCCGAGGTCGACGTGCGCCTTGTGCAGCTCGTACTCGAAGCGGCCCGAGCGGGTCGCCTTGAAGGCAAGGTCCGTCGTCTCGTTGGCCTTCACCTGCATCTCGAAATCGTAGCCGTGCAGGTGCAACCGGTCGTTGCGGTCGCTGGTCACCCGGATCAGGATCTGGTCGCCCTCGTGTGCGGCCAGGACCTCGGGGCCCGAGATGAGCTTGCCGTCCTTCACCACCAGCTCGAACACTCTCTGGCGGACCGCCGCCGCAGCGGGCGTGGCCGCAACGACAGCTGCTGCAGCGGGTGCGGGTGCCGCCTCGGGCGCCGCCGCGGCAACCGGCGCAGCGGCCGTCGCCGATTCGGGCACGGGCGGCGTCACCGGTTCGGCTTCAGGCTTGGGCTTGAAGAAGAAGAACAGCCCGGCGAGCAGCGCCACGCCAGCGAAGAGGAACAGCGGTCCGGATTTCACGATTCGCCCGCCTTTGATTCGATGATCGCCTTGATCTTCGACAGTGGCTGACGACTGTGCTCGAGCTTGCGCACGGTGTAGCCGGCCTCGGTGAGGACGCGTTTGAGTTCCGCGTCGGGGATGGACTGCTTGCCCTTGAGCGCCACCGCGACGAGGTGGTGCTCCAGGCTGATGAAGACGTCCTGGGTTGCGGAATTCTCGCGCAGCGATTTCTCGATGCCCTGGGCGCAGAACGCGCAGACCATGCCGTCCACCGTCAGCTCCACGGTGTTGGCGCCCGCGGCGGCCGCGGGGCCGGCCCAAACCCCGGCCCCACCCAGGGCAAGCGCCAATGCGATCAGGATTCTTTTCATCACGGACTCCTACAGATTGAACATCAGCAAGGCCAGCGGCTTGCCGTTCAGGTCAGCGCCGCCTTCCACCCAGATCCCGCGCCGGAACACCCGCAGCAGCGCAGCGGCGCCGGTCTCGCGATGCAGCGTGCCGTCCATGTTGTGACCCTGCAGCACGACCCAGGTCGCGATGCCATTGTAATCGTGCAGGTAGGGGGCGATGCCCAGCTGCAGCGTGTTCATGCCCCAGGTGAAACCGAAGGTCGAGTACCAGTCGCTCTTGAGCGAGGCGTAGTAGCGAGCAGGTTCACGCGCAGGTAGCCGATGTCCACGCTGTCGCCATAGGTCGTGCCGGCGTCATGGGAATGGCTGTGGCCGCTGCCCTCCTCGTCCAGCTCCACGCGCACGTAACCGGCGCCCAGCGAGGACTGGAAGTTCGGCGCGTAGAACACCTGCGCCTCTTCCATGTGCGGGCCGTAGTCGAACGCCGTCGTGGTGCCGTCGGCATAGGCGATCGGCTTGGCCGCGGCGAGGCCGGGCACCAGAAGGCTCAGGAAGGCTGCAAGGGCGCGGCGCATGGCGACATATACGCAGCCGGGGGCATCCCGGACAACTATACGTTCGGACTACAGCTGATAAAGGGGACGCACACCTTTAAGGGGACGCAATCGTCGCGACTGAAACGGGTTTCATCGAGTCTTCAGCGCACGGGGCCCATCGAGCGCGTGAACTGCAGCACGTGGAAGCCGTTGGCCGCGCTGACAAACCAGACCTGGTTGCTGTCGGGCCGGTAGCGCACGCTCAAGATCGTCGAGTCCAGCGTCATGCCACTGCTTCACGAGAATCCCTCGCACCGCTCGATCATGCAGGCCCTCGGCATCGCCCTGCCGACGGTGAAGACCCACATGTCGCGGATCCTGCAGAAGCTCGACCTGCGCAACCGCACCGAGGCGGCCATCGTGGCCAAGCGCCTGACGATCTTCGAGGCGCGGCAGCTCTACATCGAGCGCTCGGCAGGGCGCGGCGAAATGTAGGCTGGGCCGAGCGGTCGTAGGCTGGGCTGAGCGAAGCGAAGCCCAGCAGCAGTTTTCACATCAGCACGCAGTCGCCCGCATCCAGCGCCATGTGGATCAGCAGGCCCACGCCGACCCAGCGGCTGCGCGGCCAGGCCGCGAGCGCGACGTAGACGAGGATCGCCGGCCAGGTATGCAGCGGATGAAAGCCGATGCTGCAGCGGTTCGGGTCATATAAGGGCACCGCCAGCAGGTGGTCGAGGTCCACCAGCATGGTGGCCATCATCACCGCCCACGCGCGCAGCCACCGCGGGCGCGCAAAGCCATACGCCACCGCGCCAGGAACTGCGAAGTGGAAGACGAGGTGGAGGATCGCGCGCAGGCCCATGCCGGACAGCCTACCAAGTTGACAGGCCGGATGGCCGTGTATTACGTTTTGTAATACACGGTGAAAGGGGCATCCCCATGGGCACGCGTACCGTAAGGCTGGACGAACAAACCGAGCAAACCCTCTACAAACTGCGCAAGTCGACCGGCTTGTCGATTTCGGAAGTACTGAAGCGCGGCGTGCAGGCGTACGCCGCGCACACCGTGCGCGAGGCGCAGGCCAGTCCCTACGAGGTCTTCCGGCAAATCGATCTCGGTGCCGGCGGCACTTCGAAAGCTGCCGGGCGCAACGCCAAGACGGCCCTGCGCGCAGCCATCGCCCGGAAACACGGCCGGTGATCCTGGTCGATACCGGGCCGCTGGTCGCCCTGTTCGACCCGGCCGACCGGGACCACAAACGCTGCACCGAGCGCCTGCGCGCACTGCGCGAGCCGCTGACCACCACCGTGCCGGTGCTGACCGAAGCCTTCCACTTGCTGGAACCGGCCAGCCAGGGCGCCCGCGGCCTGATGAGCTTTGTCGCCGACAGCGGCCTCGACCTCTGGCACTTCGACGATCGCACGCTGACCCGCGCGTTTGAGCTGATGCAGCAGTATTCAGACCAGCCGATGGATCTTGCCGACGCCTCGCTGGTCAGCGCGGCCGAGGCGCTGGGACTGCGAAAGGTTTTTACCCTCGACCGCCAGGATTTCACCACTTACCGCGTCCGGCGCGGACACCGCTACCTGACGTTCGAGATGATCTGAGACGTTCATCCCCGCGAAGGCGGGGATCCAGTGGATGCCCGCGTGCGCGGGCATGACATCAGGGCTTGAAGATTCCCGGACGCTGTCGGCACCGTCGGTGGGGCGCACCACGAAGCTGGACGCAACACGCTATTTCTTCTCGTCGGGGAACGGCCAGGCGCCGTTGGTGAAGCGCAGCGCGAGGAAGCCGTGGTTCTGGCAGGGGGTCCAGAGTTCGCCGCGCTCGGGAATAAAGCGCACCTGCGCCGTGCACTTGTCCGCGCCGCCGGCCGGTGTTTGCGAGCCGGCGTGTTCTTCCAGCGTGCCGCCCGGGTTGTAGTACGCGATTTCTTTCGGCGCGGCCACATCACGGATGTCGAACACGCGGATGCCGGACCAGGCGTAGCCGCAGCCGACCACGGTGGGATCCACCACGCGGTCCACACTGCAATAGTGGCCGTCGTACTGGATCAGGCCGTAGGCGCCGTCCCTGGCCGCCTCGCTGGAATTGGCCGGCAGGTGGATCTCGAGCTTGAGCTTGCTGACGATCGTGGGTGCCATCTCGTTCGAGATGTCGATGATGCGCGCGGCGCCGAAACCGCCTTCGTCCGTGAACAGCACGTACGGCTTGCCCTTGCTCGTGAACGGCACCGTGTGCTGCATCACCGCGCCATCGCTCCAGGTCACTTCGCCGACCACGGGCATCTGCGGATCGGCCTTGCGCGCCTGGATCTGGCTGGTGTCCACGATCAATAGGCCATTGTTCGAGATGTTGGCGAAGTAGCCGCGGTTGCCGTCCTCGCGGATCGACAGGCCGTGCACCGCGCCGGGGTTGCCGTTGTTCGCGTTCCAGTTCAGCAGCAGCCTGGGCTGCGCAGGATCGGTGACGTCCACCGGGTTCACCGCGACGTTGGGCTGCGCCGTGCCGGCCGTCGCCGCCTGCGCGCTGCCCGAGCCGTAATAGGTGAGGCCGTCCGGCGCCCAGTTGCCCTCGTGGCCGAAAGTGCCGGCGATCTCCGTGGACGAGACCAGCAACGGCTGCGCGCAGCCCTTGCTCAAGTCGTAGAAATCGAAATCGGGGCCGCCGGCGCCATCCTTGCCGTTGACCGCACCGAGCAATTGGCGCTGCTCGTTGACCTTCAGCGATTCCCACGGGTCGATCACATCTGGAACGGCACCGAGGCAAGCAGCTTGGCCGCCGTGCAGTCGTCCTTGATGTCGTACAGGTCGAACGCGACAGGGCCATTGCCGGCCGGGCCGTACCCCGCGACCGCGCCAACGATCCCGCGCGCCTCGTGCACGCGAATCGATTCCCACGGGCCGAGGAAGGCGGCGGTGATTATGTGCGCCGCAACGACCGGCGCGCTCGAATCGGCAACGTTGACGACACGTGTACCGATCTCGCTGTTGGTGTCGACGGCCTTGGTGCCGGTGAGCTGCCGACCGAAGGCCATGCCGAAGTAATAGCAATCCTGGAAGCGCGCGCCGCCCTGCGTCGCGGAATTGCCGGGGTGCGGCCCACCAGTTCCATATTGAAGTTGTAGCCCTCGCGCGAACGGCCGCTGTCGCACTCGGCCTTGGGCACCTGGCCCCGCAGCGCGGTTTCGGGGCGATCGGTCGCGCCGCAAGTCGCGCGCGCGATCGGGCCTTCGAACATCTCCGGCTCGCCGACCTTCGGCAGCCCCGCGGAATCGAGCACGGCGCCACAGGCGGCCAGCAGCGGGAACATGGACAACCGCAGCGGACGCTTCCAGGACTTGCCCATGGTGTGACCTTGAGGAGTTAGTGGCGAAGCAAAGACAGCGGCGGCATCAGCGGATCGAAATGGTATTCCGCCGCCTTCAGCGGCAGAGGCACCGGGACGCGGTTGGCGTAACCCCAGGTGGAAACCAGCGGCGTGCCGTTCTTGCCGATGGTGACCGTAATGGCATTGCGACGCTCGCAGAGCGCGGGCGCCAACAGGTTAAGGACGGCTGATCTCATCGAATAACCCCAGGTTTTTTGAACTCCTCCCTGTTGCAAATCCTATCTTGCTTTCACCTTTGATATGACAGTAAATTCAGCTCATGTCGCTGGGGTTGTAGCCGATACCTCATTGATTTGTATGACGATATGGCAGAAGCCCGGTCGCAGCTCGCGCTGAACGTTGTCAAGTCTTTGAACGGCCACACGCCGTTGGTGAACTTCGCGATGTGAAAGCCCGTGTTCTGGTTGGTGAACCAGATCTCGCCTCGTTCCTTGATGAACCGGATCGCGGAGGACGTTTTCGGGTGATACGGATCGCGGATATCGAACACGCGGATGCCCTGCCAGAAGTAGCTGCACGCAACGACGCCGGGCTCTTCGCGCTGCGGCACCCCGCAGTAGTGGCCCTGGTAGGTGAAGCCACTGCCACCAAGGTCGACGGCACGAATCGCGCCCGCGTCCTCCATGTCGATCTCGTCCTTCAACTTCGAGACCACGAAGGGATGCGCTTCGTCGCTGATGTCGATGATGCGCGCCATGTCGGTTTCGGGATACGAGCCTGGGCCGCAGGTCGCGCGCGGCACCGGGCCCTCGAACACTTCGTTCGCTGCGGCGGCCGGATTCTCGGCTTTGCCGACGGAGGAATTGCTGGCAACACCGCAGGCAGACAGGCACAAGCCGGCCAGCCCCATCGTCAGGATCGCGCGCATCGTCTCTCTCCTCACCGTTTTTTTGATGCCGCATGCTCGCAGCCGGCGCGCCGCCCGACTATTGAGCTTTCGTATGACGCCGCCGTCAGCCCAGCGGGAACGCCGGTAAACTTTCGCGCATGAAGAACCTTCTCAAGCTCCTGCCACTGCTCGCAGCCAGCGCCCTCGCTGCCTGCGGCACCTCGGCTGCTCCCGAATTGGTCGCCGCCCCGAAGTCGGACTGGGTCGGCATCTGGGGCACGGCGCTGCACCAGCCCGCAGCCACCAATGCCGACACCTCGTTCCGCATGATCGTGCACCCGACGCTGGCGGCGGAAGTGATCCGCGTGCGCTTCGCGAGCCCTTACGGCACCGCGCCGGTCACGTTCAGTAGCGTGCACGCCGCGCTGCGCACCAACGGCCCGGCGATCGACGCGGTCTCGGATCATCCCGTCACGTTCAAGGATGGCGAGACCACACTCACGCTCGCGCCTGGCGAAGAAGTTTTCAGCGACCCGATCGCGCTGCCGATCGCCATCGGCGACGATCTTGCCGTGTCGTTCTATGTGGCGGACGCGGCCACCTTGAGCCAGCACGGCGGCAGCCGCTCGGTGAACTACCTCGCCATCGGCAACCACACCGGCGAGGCCGACGGCAGCGCCTTCAACAGCACCGGCACCTCGTGGTGGAGCCTGATTGGCGTGGATGGCGAGCGCAGCGACGCCCTCGGCACGTTTGTCGGTTTCGGCGACTCGATCACGGACGGCAATGACCCGCCGGAGACCAACAACCGCTGGCCGGATTATTTCGCCACGCGGCTGCAGGGGCTCGGCATCCCGGTGGGCGTGCTCAACGCCGGCATCGGCGCCAACCAGGTTACGCAGGACACCAACTTCCTGGGCACCAGCGAGGCGGCGGTGAAGCGCTTCGGCCGCGACCTGCTGCAGCGGCCAGCCGTGAAATGGATGGTCTTGTTCGAGGGCACCAACGATCTCGCGCAGGGCATCACGGCCGACGCGATCTTCGCCGGCCTTGCCGACATGGCCGGCCGCGCGCACGCGCAAAGCATCCACGTGATCGTCGGCACCATCACGCCGCGCGGCGGCGACCCGACCTGGGACGCCACGCCGGCGTTCGAGACCGAGCGCGTGAAGCTCAACGACCTGATCAAGGGCGCAGTGGGCACCACGTTCGATGAACTGGCCGATTTCGACGCGGCACTCGCGGCACCGTCAGCGCCGGGCACGCCCCCGGCCATGAACCCGGCTTACAACTCCGGCGACGGCCTGCATCCCAATCCGGCGGGCCTGATGCTGATGGCCGACACGATCCCGGTCGGGGCGCTCAAATAAAAACCCCCGACTGCGCGGGGGTTCCTGTAAGAGGTTGCTCTGTAAGAGGTTGCTGGGCTTCGCTCCGCTCAGCCCAGCCTACGTGCTGAGCCCAGCCTACGCAGCCCGGCCCGGGTATTACGCCGTAGGGCGCTCTTCGCGTTCCGCGGGCTTGCCGGCCGCAGCCTTGCGGGCCGCCTGGGCCGCCTCGATCTCGCTCTTCTGCTTGGGCACGAAGGCGTAGAAAAGGTCGCAGTCCAGCGCCGCGGCGATGCGCTGCAACTGGTAGACCGAGATGCCGCCGCTGGCTTCGCGACGCTCGGCCACGTGCACGCTGTTGCCCTGGATGCCGAGCCGTTCGCCGAGCTGGCGCAGCGACAGGCGTCGGGCTTCGCGCATGGTCTTGATCCAGTTGCGCATCTGCAAGGTCTCGCCGTTGCCTTGAGCAACGCGCGACTTCAGTTTGACTCCGCCCATGGTGTGTCCCCCTCTGTCCGCTTGTTGTTCCGCTCGACGATGCTATCAGTCCGCCGGCCAGGCGCCGTTAGTAAATTTGAGGACCATGAAGCCGTTGTCCTGGCAGGTGGTCCACAGCTCGCCACGCTCGCGGACGAAGCGAACCTGGGCCGAGCACCAATCGGCCGTCAGGTCCGCCGGCGTGGCGCCCCCGCCCGAGGCCACCATGCCGTGGGCGTGCTCAGAGCCCTTGAGCTGGCTCAGCTTGCCGACCTGCGCCGGCGGGTTGTAGTACGCGATCTCGCGCGGCTTGTACGGGTCGCGGATGTCGAACACGCGGATGCCGGACTGGAAGGAGCCGCAGGCCACCGCAGTCGGATCCTGCAGGCGGTCCACACCGCAGTAATGACCTTCGTAACGGAAGGTCGTGCCATTGGTCGCCGTGTCGGCCATGAAAACGTCGTCGTTTTCGGGCATGTGGATTTCGAGCTTGAGCTTGCTGACCACGAACGGCGCGGTCTCAACCGAGATATCGATGATGCGCGCGGCGCCCTTGCCCATCTCGTCCACGAAGATGATGAACGGCTTTTTGCCGTAGAACACCGGGATCGTGTGCTGCGCGGTGCTGCCGTCGGTCCAGCAGACCGAGCCGATCACCGGCATCGCCGGCGCGGCCTTGCGCAGCTGGACCTGGCTCGTGTCGAAGATATTGAGGCCGTTGCCGCAAGCCGGGCCCACCGCATACATGCGCGTGCCCTCGGCGTTGAGCGACAGGCCGTGGCCCGAACCGTTGCCGTCGGTCGTGACGATCGGCACCGGGATTTCCGGATTGCTCACATCGACAATGCCCTTGCCGGTGCCGACGTAATACGTCAGGCCGTCCGGCGCCCAGTTGCCCTCGTGGCCCGCGATGATCGTCGGCGTGCTGGACAGCAGCTTCGGGTGGCGGCAGTCAGCCTTGACGTCGTACACGTCGAAGAACAGCGGGCCGGCGATGTTCCAGCCGGCGTCGGCGGCGATCAGGCCGCGCCGCTCATTGACCTTCAGCGACTCCCACGGGTCCAGCATGGCCGGGGTCTGCAGCGCATCGGTGCGTGCCGGGTGCTCGGGATCGGACACGTCCACGACCTGCACGCCAAAGTTCGGGTTCACCGGCGTTGAGCCGCCCATGAACACCGTGTCGTAGTAGGCGCAGTCCTCGTACCAGGCGTGCTGCCAGCTCGCGCCCTGTCCCTGCTCCTGGCCCTTGAGTTCGAGGTTGCAGCGATAGCCTTCCTGCGAACGGCCGCTCTGGCGATCCTTCAGCGGCACCTGGCCCTGCACGCCGGTTTCCGGCAGCGAGCCCGCGCCGCAGTTGGCCTGCGGCACCGGGCCTTCAAAAGGTTCGAAGTCCTCGACGCCCGCGAGCGGCGCAGCGGCCGTGCTCGAGCTGCCGGCGACGCCGCAGCCATAGGTAGACAGGATGCTGGCCATGGCCAGCGCGCCGCTCAACAGGTGGTGATTGCGCATCGTCGTCTCCTCCAGAACTGCACGCATGCTCGCAGCCGGACGGCGCGCTGCCTATTAAGCTTTTGTATGACAGCTAATTCAGCCTAGTCGGACTGCTGGGCTTCCCCCCGCGTCCGCGGCGGTCAGCCCAGCCCGCAGTGTGGAGGTGCCTTTATGCATGCAGTGATATGCTTTTATGCATGAGAACCACCCTCGACCTCAACGACGCCTTGCTGACGAAGGCCAAGACGCGCGCGGCGAAGGAGAACCGCACCCTGACCTCAATCGTCGAGGAGGCCTTGCGCAAATTTTTCGATGGCCACGGCAGACCGAAAAAGATGCCGGAGATTCCGGTTCTGCACGGCACGGGAGGCCTGGCGCCGGGTATCGATCCCACCAAAATCGAGGCCTTCATGAATGCCTTGGAAGACGAGGAGCGCATAAAAAGGATTTATGGAAAGTCCTGACGTCGATGTCCTGATCAACGCCGCGCGCCCCGACGCGGCCCACCACCGCGTCTGTCGCGAGTGGTTGGAAACCTCGCTCGCGGGCGGCAAGACGCTTGGCATTTCGGAACTGGTCCTCAGCGGGGTCGTGCGCATCGTCACAAACACACGCCTTTATCCACGCGCCTCGACACTCGAGGAAACCCTGGCTTTCACCAACACCCTGATGAGCCATCCGTCTGTCACCCGCCTGCGTCCGGGCGAACAGCACTGGCGGATCTTCACCGGGCTGTGCGAGCACGAGCACGTTACGGGCGCCAAGGTCTCGGATGCGTATCACGCCGCGCTTGCTATCGAGCACGGCGCAACGTGGATCACGCTGGATCGCGACTTCGCCTCGTTCTCCTGGCTGAAGTCACGCAACCTTCTGGCCAAGCCCGAGGTGCATGAGCCGCGCGCGCGGTACGGTGTGCCGCCGGTGCGCCGCCGCGCCGCAAAACGCTGAACCACCCCTTCGGCGCGGGGTCCAGCAGTTCCGCCAACGGCTTCTCGAACTTCACGATCTGGAAGCCGTTGCACTGCGACGTGAACCAGATTTCGTTGCGATCCACGCGGATGCGCGGATGCGCGCTGGCCCAGTCGGCGGTCTGGCAGGTGCCGTTGTTGTTGAAGTTCGAGCCGGCCTGGTAGCCGGGCCGCGCCGGCGGGTTGTAGTACGCGATTTCCTTGGGCTTGTACGGATCGCGCACGTCGAACACGCGGATGCCGGACTCGAAGTAGCTGCAGGCCACGAGCTGCACGTTCTGCACCGTGTACGTGCCGGAGTTGTGAACGCCGTCAGAGGCGGTGCAGTAGTGCGCGTCGTACTGGAACACGCCCTGGTCGTCATTAATCGTGGCGTCGCAGTTCGCCGGATCGTGCGTCTCGAGCTTGAGCTTGCCGACGACGAAGGGATTCAGCTCGTCGGAGATGTCGATCAGCCGCGCAACGCTGAACGGCGGCAGGCCCATCGAGCAGAAGTTCTGCTTGTTGGCGCCCGAGATGCCTTCGTCGACGAACACCAGATAAGGCTTGCCGCCGATGGTGATCGGCTGGGTCATCTGCGCGCCGGCGCCGTCGGGCCAGAACAGCGTGCTGACGATGTTCACCTGCGGATTGGGCTGGCGGTACTGGATCTCGGAGACGTCGAGGATCGTCAGGCCGTTGGTCGAGCCGGCGGTGGCGCCCAGGATCGTCTGGTATGCGCGCGTGCCGGCGGCGTTGGTCGAGATGTCGTGCGTCGCCGAGGCGAACGCATTGGTGATGAATTTCGGGTCGCTGGGATCGTCGAGGTCGACCGCGCGGATCGCGGTGCCCGTGTAATAGGTCAGGCCGTCCTCGGAGAAATGGCCCGCATGACCCTTCTCGGTGTTGATCGCCTTGCTCGCCAGCAGCACCGGGTCGCGCCATCACCCGCGGATTACCCGACGAGTTGCAGGTTGCAGTTGTAGCCGGCGAAGGTGGCGACGCGCTCGGCCTGCGGCACCTGGCCTTGCAGTGCGACCTCGGGGTTGTCGCCCGGCTGGCACGCCGCTTTTGGCACCGGCTGGTCCCACACGGCCTGCGGGGCGACGCCCTGGCTGGTGCCGGTGTTGGTGGGCAGCGACGCGCTGCCGACACCGCAACCGGCGAGCACGAACGAGACGGCGATCAGGATCGGGGGGGTCTTGCGCATGGCAACAGAATGCAGCAGATGGGCCGGACACGGAAGGGACGCCGTGATTCCCGCACCACGGTCGAAACCACACGCGAGTGTTTTTGACTGATGGGTAAAAACACAGTAGCTTGAATCGATGCCCTCCTCCCCGATCACGCGCTACCTCCTGCCGCAGGTGCGGCACGACCTGACGCGCAAGATGGTCTTCGTGGCGGGGCCGCGACAGGTCGGCAAGACCACGCTGGCTCGGAGCATTGCCGGCGCCGACGCCGGTTACCTGAACTGGGACATCGCCGAACACCGCCAGCGCATCCTCGGCAATGAGCTCCCGCCGGGAAAGCTCTGGCTCTTTGACGAAATCCACAAGTACCGGCGCTGGCGCAACTACCTGAAGGGCGTCTACGACGGCCGGCCGCGCGGGCAGCGCATCCTCGTTACCGGCAGCGGGCGGCTCGACCTGTACCGCTTCGGTGGTGATTCCCTTCAGGGGCGGTACCACCTGTTGCGGCTGCATCCGCTGTCGGTGGCGGAACTGGACATCCGGAGCGCGCCGGCCTTCGCCGATCTGCTCGCGCTCGGCGGTTTTCCGGAGCCCTTCTTCGGCGGCAGCGCGGTCGAAGCCCGGCGCTGGTCGCGCGAGTACCGCACGCGCCTGATCCGCGAGGATGTGGCCTCCCTCGAGCGCATCCAGGACCTCGGCCACCTGGAATTGCTGATGCTGCGACTGCCGGACCTGGTGGGCTCGCCGCTATCGGTCAACGCGCTGCGCGAGGATCTCCAGGTCAGCCACAAGACGGTTGCCGGCTGGCTCGCCGCGCTCGAACGTCTCTACGCGATTTTCCGCCTGTCGCCGTTCGGCGCGCCCCGCATCCGCGCGGTCAAGAAGGAGCAGAAGCACTACCACCTGGACTGGTCGCTGGTGCCCGAGCGTGGCCCCCGGTTCGAGAACCTCGTCGCCGTGCACCTGCTGAAGTGGGTGCATTACGAGCAGGACACCGCCGGCCGCGACCTCGACCTGCGCTACTTCCGCGATGTCGACGGGCGCGAGGTGGACTTTGTGGTGACGGAGCGCGGGCGTCCGATCCGGCTTGTCGAGTGCAAGGCCGCCGACACGGACGTCGACCGCGGCCTGCGCTATCTGCGCGGCAAGTTCCCTGAGGCGGAAGGCTGGCAGGTCTCGGCCGAGGGCACGAAGGACTTCCAGACTCCCGATGGCATCCGCGTGTGTCCCGCGCTGAAACTCCTCGCCGAACTGGTCTGAGGACCCGGCGCAGCACGGCGACGCCGACGTAATACCAGGCGATGTTGGTTTGCGTGTTGCTCATGGAAATCCTCGGCGAAGCGGTGATGGTGCGATGCGGAAATCTGACCTGATTCGGCAGGCCCCGAAACTCACCTTTAGACGTAGGCTGGGCTGATAGACGCAGGCTGGGCTGACCCCCGTAGGCTGAGCGCAGCGAAGCCCAGCTTCCGATGACCGCTCAGCGAGGTTTCGACTCCGCCCCGCGCGGCTTGATCAAGAATCCGATGGGCAGCGGCAGCAGGAACAACGCCGCACCCAGGGCGATCATTGGCAGGGCAACATCCACCGGCAGCTTTCCGGTGAGGGCTGTCGCCTCGCGATCGAAGATGCCGATCAGCACCGCAACGCCTCCGATCAGGATCCATAACCCCAGCGCCATCGCCGCTGCGCGCCAGGCTGGCGGCTTTCTTTTTCTGGCCACGTTCAGGTTCCCCCCACGGCCTCTGATCGCGAACGAATGACCTTCAGGTGGCTGCCCTCGCCCTGGCTGGATATCGCTGCCGTGTTGTCGCCATGAATGCGGATGCCGCCGCCGGCGCGCTTGGCCGCGTACATCGCCATGTCGGCCAGGCCGATCAATTCATCGCGCTCGCCGCTATGGTCCGGGAACATGAGGAGCCCGATGCTGGCACCCGGCACGATCTCGACATTTTTGTGCTCGGTTTCGGACATCAGGGTCAAGGGCTCGATGAGAGCCCGATAGATTTTTTGCGCCGCGTGCTCCGCACCGGCCACGCTCTCCAGGCCCTCGAGCAGGATGGCGAATTCGTCGCCGCCCAGTCGCGCGACCGTATCCGTGGCGCGTACCGCCTCGTTCATCCGCTTCGCAACCGCGCGGATGAGGGAGTCGCCCGTCGCGTGCCCGTGGCGGTCGTTCACGGCCTTGAAGCCGTTGAGATCCACGTAGGCGAGCGCGAAGCGCTGCCGGTTGCGCTGCGCGCGCTTGACGGCGGACTCCATGCGGTCCTGGAACAGCGCGCGGTTGGGCAGGCCCGTGAGCGTGTCGTGTGTCGCCTGCTTGCGCAGGTGCTCGTGCTGCTGGATGTACTCTTCCAGCCGCAGGTGAAGGTCCTGGATTTCCTGCTGAGCCTCCAGCAGCGTATCCGCCAGTTCCTGGCGCTTGCGGTACATCCGCAGGAACAC
>JAYUGN010000089.1:0-2082 GCA_043767605.1 Gammaproteobacteria bacterium | reverse complement strand
ACACCGGCACCGGCGAGTCGCCCGGCTGTTCGGCGAGCGCGGCGAAATCGATCGTGCGGCCGTCGAGCCGCGGCGGCGTGCCGGTCTTCAGGCGCCCGACCCGGAACGGCAACGCGCGCAGGCGCGTGGCCAGGGCGTTGCTCGGCGGATCGCCGGCGCGTCCGCCCTGGTAATTCGTGAGCCCCACGTGGATGCGGCCGCCGAGGAAGGTGCCGGTGGTCAGCACGATGGCGGGTGCGCGCAGCGCAAGCCCGCTGACCGTGACGACTCCCGCGACGCGACCGCCTTCGATCACGAGGTCGGCGACTTCCTGCTGGAACAGGTCCAGGTTCGGCTGGTTCTCGAGGGTGTGGCGCACCGCGGCGCGATACAGCACGCGATCGGCCTGGGCGCGCGTGGCGCGCACCGCCGGGCCCTTGCTCGCGTTCAGCGTGCGGAACTGGATGCCGGCGCGGTCGGCGGCGCGCGCCATGACGCCGCCGAGGGCGTCGATTTCGCGCACGAGGTGGCCCTTGCCGATGCCGCCGATCGCCGGGTTGCACGACATCTGGCCGAGCGTCTCGATGCTGTGGCTGACCAGCAGCGTGCGCCGGCCCATGCGGGCGCTGGCGAGGGCAGCTTCTGTGCCGGCGTGGCCGCCGCCGACGATGATGACTTCGTACATCTCAAGTCACCAGGCGATTTTTCCGTTCAGCATTTCCCACCACATCTTCCAGTCGCCTCGGTACGACAGCCACGGATACTTGAACGTGGCGGGCTTGTTGTGCTCGAAGAAGAAATGCCCGGTCCAGGCAAAGGCGTAGCCCTGGATGAAGGCCACCGCGAGGAGCCACCAGTGCTGCGTGGTCAGGCCGACCATGAACAGCAGCAGGCCCAGCGAGCTGCCGATGAAGTGCAGGCGCCGGCAGGTGCGGTTCGCGTGCTCCCCGAGGTAGTAGGGATAGAACTCTTCGAGCGTCCGGTAGTCCTTAGTCGCTTCAGCCATGGCACACGCCCCCAATCCTGCAATCCAGTGCCGGAATTATAGACGCCCCTCAAGGACTAAACTAATGACCATGACCTCTCTGCCGGTGCTGGGATGGCGGGAATACGTGGCGCTGCCGGAGCTGGGCATAGACCGCATCCGCACGAAAGTGGACACCGGCGCCCGCACCAGCGCCCTCCACGCCTTTTTTGTGGAGAAAATCGACGGACGGCGCGTGCGCTTCGGCATCCATCCGAGCAACACCTCGGCGCGCGAGGTCTGGTGCGAGGCGGAGCTGGCGGACGAGCGCTGGGTGACCGACTCGGGCGGGCATCGCGAACTGCGGCCGGTGATCCGCACGATGGTCGAGCTCGGCGACCTGCGCTGGCCGGTCGAGATCACGCTGACGGCGCGCGACTCCATGCGGTTCCCGATGCTGCTCGGGCGCACCGCGCTGGCCGGCCGCTACACGGTGGATCCGGCACAGTCATACGTCACGGGCCGGACGCAGCTTGCGGCGAAGGCGGCCCGGTGAAGGTCGCGATCCTGTCCCGCAACAAGAACCTGTATTCCACGCGGCGCCTGCGCGAGGCGGCGGAACAACGCGGCCACGAAGTGCGCGTGATCGACGTGCTGCGCTGCTACATGAACATCGCGCCCGGCTCGCCCGAGATCCACTACCGCGGCAAGAAACTCGAGCGCTTCGACGCCGTGATCCCGCGCATCGGCGCATCGGTGTCGTTCTACGGTTCGGCGGTCGTGCGGCAGTTCGAGATGATGGGCGTGTACTGCCTCAACGAGTCGGTCGCGATCAACCGCGCGCGCGACAAGCTGCGCTCGCTGCAGTTGCTGGCGCGCCGCGGCATCGGCCTGCCGGTGACGGCCTTCGCGCACTCGCCCGACGACACGCAGGACATGGTCAAGCTGGTCGGCGGCGCACCGATGGTGATCAAGCTGATCGAGGGCACGCAGGGCAAGGGCGTGGTGCTGGCCGAGACCGACAAGGCCGCCGGCAGCGTGATCGACGCGTTTCGCGACCTCAACGCGTATTTCCTCGTGCAGGAATTCATCGAGGAGGCGCGCGGCAGCGACGTGCGCTGCCTCGTCGTCGGCAAGGA
>JAYUGN010000088.1:0-2102 GCA_043767605.1 Gammaproteobacteria bacterium | reverse complement strand
AGCTCGCCCGCCTGCTGAACCAGAAGAACCTCAAGGCGCCCGAGAAGCCGGAGCAGAAGCCCACGCACCAGTTCCTGACGACCGGCGATGCGGCGGCGATGAGCGCGGCAGTAAAACGGCTGGTCGGCGTCGAGACCGAGGCCGCGAAGTTGTAACAGCCCCTCACCCGGCGCTTCGCGCCGGCCTCTCCCCGCAAGCGAGGAGGGGCGAAATTACAGGCGGACTTCCGAGAAGTCCTTCGCCTGCGGGTGACTGATCGAGATGTGCGCTTTCGCATCGCGGACCAGCTGGCCGGTCTTCATGCCGGCGGCGCGCGCGGCATCGAGTTCCTCGCCCACGTCCGACAGGAACAGCATGTCGGGGCCGTTGAGGCCCGTGTCGAGCAGGATCTTCCGGTACGAGGCGGCCTCGCGCTTGCCGCCCAAGCGCGTGTCGAAATAGCCGGAGAACAGCGGCGTGAGGTCACCGAACGCGGTGTGGCCGAAGATCAGCTTCTGCGCCTCGACCGAGCCGGAGGAATACACGTAGAGCTTGAGGCCGCGCGCGTGCCACCTGCGCAGGTACTCGGGCACGTCGTCGTAGACATGGCCCTTCAGCTCGCCGGCTTCATAGCCGCGGCGCCAGATCATGCCCTGCAGGGATTTCAGCGGCGTGGCCTTGCGGTCTTCGTCGATCCACTTTTCCAGCGTGCCGGCCGCCTCGTCTGCCGACAGTTCGCGACCCTCGACGTGCGACACCTCCGCCAGCTCCCTGAGCACCAACTTGTCGGTGGCATGCGCCTTCAGGAACTTGCGCAGGTGCGCGCGGGCGTACGGGAACAGCGCCTGGTGGACGAAATCGATCGCGGTGGTCGTGCCCTCTATGTCGGTGAGGATCGCCTTGATCATGAGCCCTCACCCTGCCCTCTCCCCGCTCCGCGGGGAGAGGGGAAAAAGCTCAGGCCGCTTTGGCCAGTTTGTAATGCGGGGATTCCAGCCGCGGGAAGTCGTCGGCGATCCGGGCGCCCGTGAACTTCGCCACCCAGCCTTCCGGGATCGCGAACAGGCGGATCGCCTTGAGCACCGGCTCCGGGCCCATGTCGAACCAGTGCGTGGTGTTGGCCGGCACGGACAATAGATCCCCGCGCTCGCACAGCATCGCGTAGACCTTGCCGTTCTTGTGGATGTTGAACAGGCCTCGCCCCTCGACGAAGAAGCGCACCTCGAAGTCCTCGTGCACGTGCTCGTGCAGGAACTTGTCGCGCATCTGCGCCTTCTGCGGGTTGTCGGGCTGGATGCTGATCACGTCCACCGACTTGAAGCCGTATTTCTTCATGAGCGTGTCGATCGGCTGACGGTAGGCCTCGATGACCTCGTCCTGCGTGGCCTGCGGGTCAAGCTGCTTGGTCGCCGTCCAGCGCTCGAGCTCCACGCCGATCCCGGCCAGCGCGTCGCGCATGGACTCGAAGGAATGCAGGGTTTTCTCGGGCTTGCCCGGCTGGGTCTCGCTGTAAATGCGCAGCTCGCTCATCGATGGTCTCCCTTCAGCAATTTTTCTGACAGCTCGCACTCGAACAGGAATTCCAGGGCCTCGACCCGGTGGCGCGCTTCGCTCACGGTGCGTCCCCAAGCATACAACCCGTGTCCGCGGATCAGGTAGGCGTGGCGCGCGCGGCCCGTGGCCATCTGCGCGTCCACGGCGCGAGCCAGCCGCGCGATGTCCTGGTCGTTCTCGAACACGGGCACTTCGACAACGGTTTCGTGGGTTTCGATCCCTTCGAGGATTTTCAGCAACTCGTAGTTTTCGAGCCGGATCGTGTCATGTGCACGTGACAGGACTGTGGAGGCCGGCGAATGCGTGTGCAGCACCGCGCCGGTCGTGGGCGCACGGCGATACCGCTGGCAGTGCAGCAGTGTTTCGGCGGACGAAGTGCCCTTGCCCAGCGCCTGGCCCTGCAAATCCACGCGCATGAAGTCGGCCGTCGTGAGTTCGCCCTTGTGGCGGCCCGACACCGTGACCGCGCAGCTGGCCTGGTCGAGGCGCGCGGAGAAATTCCCGGCGGTGGCCGGCACCCAGCCGCGGCTGTGGAAGAACCGCCCGGCGACAACCAGCTCGGTCAGCGG
>JAYUGN010000087.1:0-2108 GCA_043767605.1 Gammaproteobacteria bacterium | reverse complement strand
TCGTGCACGGCATGAAACCGGTGGCCAGGGACCTCGCCGAGCTGGTGCTGAACCGCACCTGGCGCCCGCAGCTCGCGGTGACCGGCATGGACGGCATGCCGCCGCTGGCCAACGCCGGCAACGTGCTGCGTCCGCAAACCGCGGTGAAACTCTCGCTGCGCCTGCCGCCGACGCTCAACGGCGCCAAGGCGGCGAAGGTGCTGAAGAAGCTGCTCGAGGCCCATCCGCCGTACGGCGCGAAGGTCACGCTCGAGACGGAGAAATCGGCCAGCGGCTGGAACGCGCCGAAGCTGTCGCCCTGGCTCGAGGAGGCCGTGGCACAGGCCTCGAAGAAATTCTTCAAGGCGCCGCCGGCCTGGATGGGCGAGGGCGGCACGATCCCGTTCATGGGCATGCTTGGCGAAAAATTCCCCGCCGCGCAGTTCCTGATCACCGGCGTGCTCGGCCCGCACAGCAACGCGCACGGCCCCAACGAGTTCCTGCACATCCCGACCGGCAAGAAGGTCAGCATGGTCGTGGCGGACGTGCTGGCGCGGCACGCAAGTAGGCTGGGCTGAGCGTAGCGAAGCCCAGCAAGGACATCCCATGAAAAAACTCGGAATCGTCGCGGGCGTGGTGCTCATCCTCCTCGGCGGCGGGCTTTACTGGGTTTACGGCCACCTCGGCGCGCTGATCAAGCGCGGCGTCGAGACGGCCGGGCCTGCGGTCACCGGCACGCCGGTGTCGCTGTCGAGCGCGCGCGTCTCGATCTTCAGCGGCGAGGGCGCGCTGCACGGCCTGCGCATCGCCAACCCGAAGGGTTACTCGGATGAGGACGCCTTCAATCTTTCGGACATCGCGCTGTCCATCGATCCGAAGAGCGTGGCCAGCGGCGTGGTGCACGTGCGCTCGATCGTCATTGACGGCCCGCGACTGCTGGCCGAGTTCGACGCCGCCGGCCGCAGCAACCTGGACGCGATCCTGGCGCACGCGCGCGGGGCGTCCGGCGGCGGCGGCGGCGGCGGTGGCGGTGGCAGCGGCTCTGGCAAGGGCGGGGCGGAGGTTCGGCTGATCGTGGATAGTTTCCGCTTCGTCAACGGCCAGGTGCGCGTCCGCGCCGAGGCCTACAAGCTCGACAAGCTCGTGGCGATTCCGCCGATCGAGATGAAAGGTATCGGCGGCAAGCAGGGCATCCCGGCCTCGCAGCTCGCCACCGAGCTCATGCGCCCGGTGGTCGGCGCCGCGGCCCGCGCCGCGGTCAACGAGTACGCGAAGGCGCAGGGCGGCAGCCTGCTGGACAAGCTCTTCAGGAAATAGGGACAAGGAAATAGGCCCTATTTTTCCCAGCGGCCCGGACCGCCGTTTCTGCGAGAATGTGGCATCCCCGTGAAGGATCTCCCCATGCGCTTCCTTGCCTTGCTGCCTGCCGTGCTGCCCATCCTGTTCCTGGCCGGCTGTGGTTCGGCGCTCGACTCCAGCGGCTCCAAGCAGGTTGACCTGCGCGCGCTGGGCGGCGGCGACACCCCGCCGATGACCGAGATTCCCTGCGCGCAGCACTCGGATTTGCGCCTCGCCGCGATGACCGACACCGGCATCGGCCTGACCAGCGCGCTGGGCCTCGCCGCCGGCCGCTACGCACTGCCCGCCGGCGCTGCGCCGACGCAGCTCGTCGTCATGTTCCATGGCCACGGCAATGACAGCTGTGGCTGGCGCGGGCATCTTCTCGACGCCGCCGCGCACGGCGCGGTGGCGGTGGCGATGGATTACAGCGGCCAGCGCCAGACTCCGTGGGAAAACTACGGCTGGTTCGCGCGCGAAGGCGCGGCCGATTCGATCGTCGCGGCGCGCTACTTCATGCAGAAGTACCCGGGCATCACGAACGTTATCGCCTTCGGCGTGAGCATGGGCGGCAGCGTCTCGGGCGTGGCAATGGCCTCGAAAGACGCGGTGCGCGCCGATGGCTCGCCGCTGTGGAACTACTGGATCGACATCGAGGGCGTGAACAACCTCATCGAGGAATACCTGATCGCGCGCGGCGTCGCGGCCGCCGGCAATGGCGGCGGCGCGCAGGCGCAGCAGGAGCTCGAGGAAGAGAACGGTGGGTCGTTCGAAGACAAGCCGCAGGCCTA
>JAYUGN010000086.1:0-2111 GCA_043767605.1 Gammaproteobacteria bacterium | reverse complement strand
GGCCCCTCGAACGAGGCGCACCGCACAGCGCAACACCTCCAAGACCACCGATGCGCAGCGGTTTACGCCTGAGCGACTAGCGAAGGCGTGCCGAGCGGCCAGCGAGGGCGTGACAGCGGCCAGCGAGGGCATGCCCACCTGCGCGACCGTACAATCGCGCCATGCACGAAGCCCCGATGCCGTTCATCACCCTGCCGAACTGGGTGAAGGCGGCGCAGCAATGTGGCTTCAACATCGAGCCAGTGTTCCGCGAGCTGAGGATCGAGACCGACCTGATCCATCTCGAGAGCGCCACGATCACCCGGCCGGTGCTCGAGGCGGCGATGGAGGCCTGCATCGCGCGCAGCAAGGGCCGGCATTTCCCGTTCGTGCTCGGCGAGACCTTCGCCTTCGACTACCTGCCGGACCTCGAAACCTTCGTCACCACCAGCCCGACGCTGCGCGAGGCCGCGCGCGTATTCGACTGGGTGCGCGAGCTGATCAACCCGATGATCCGCGTCGCGCTCGAGGAGGAAGGGCAGGTCGCGCGCCTCACGCTGCAGCTGGGTCCCGAGACACCGCGCCAGGGCGGCAGGAAACCGAAGCCGCCCAAGCCGTACTTCGCCGAGGCGACGATGGCCGCGATCGTGAAGTTCGGGCGCGCGCTGCTGCGCGGCGAGGACAAGCTGGGTCGCGTGACCTTCACGCACGCGAGGCCCGCGTACGCGAAACAGGCGGAAGCGTATTTCCAGATGCCGGTGGCCTTTGGCGAGAAACGCATCGCGGTCGAGATGCCGCGCGCGCTGCTCGACGAGCGCCTTGAGGGCGGCTACTCGGCGCTGCACCAGCAAGCCGAGCTGCGGGTGGAGCACCGTCTCACCACGCTGACGCGTCCGACCGGCCTGGTCGCCGCGATCGAAGAGGCCTGTGCACGGCGGCCCGGGTTGCCGGCCCGCGGCATCAACGCCATTGCCGCGGAGCTGGGCCTGCACTCGCGCACGCTGCAGCGCCGGCTGTCGGATGAGGGCGCGCGCTTCGCCGACGTGCTCGGGCGAGTGCGTTACCGGCTCGCCATCCGCTATCTCGAGGCCCCCGGCGCCGACGTCGAATCGGTCAGCGAGAAGCTGGGGTTTTCCGACCGGCGCTCATTCACGCGCGCCTTCAGCCGCTGGAGCGGCGTGAGTCCGAGTGCATTTCTTCGCAGGAAGGTTCAGAAAGTTGCTGATCTATAAGGGATTAACCAATGTCGCGAAATGTTCCCTTACGTCGCGGCGGGTCATAGAATGGCGCCGGCGCCGCGCCTACAGTGCCAGCATGCGAAACCGGATTCAGGATCAATGACCCACCTGCACACCAACCAGATCATCCCGCGCAAGGGCCCCGAACTGGGCCTCGTGGACGGCGACATCCCGCGCTACTGGCTGGACAACGACCCGTTCAAGACGCGTTACATCGATGCGATGGCGCTGACGTTCCCGGATGGCGAGCGTTACTTCATCCAGTGCGTGCGCGAGTTCCGCGACCAGGTCACCGACCCGAAGCTGGCCGAGGATGTGAAGCACTTCATCTACCAGGAAGGCCAGCACGGCATGGTGCACACGCAGTACAACGACCGCCTCGCCACGCAGGGCATGGCGATCGAGCGCATCACGAGCTTCGTCAAGGCCAAGCTCGACGGTTACCGCCAGAAATACAGCGCGCAGTTCAACCTCGGCCGTACCGCCGGCGCGGAGCACCTGACGGCGATGATGTGCCATGGCTTCTTCGGCACGGACATGCTCAAGCACGCCGACCCGCGCATGCGCGCGCTCTACGCCTGGCATTCGGTCGAGGAGATCGAGCACAAGGCGGTGGCTTTCGACGTGTTCCAGAAAATCGCCAGGGGCGGCTACTGGACGCGCGTCTTCTCGTTCCTGCACGTGTCGGTGCTGTTCCCGCTGCACACGCTGCTGATCCTGCGCCACATGCTCAAGGTGGACGGCCAGAACACCTGGGCCAACTGGGCGCGCGGCCTGAAGTGGCTGTACGGCCCGGGCGGCCTGTGGCCGCGCCTGATGCCGCATTACTTCGCGTACTTCAAGCCGAGTTTCCATCCGTGGAAGCACGGCGACATGAAGCCTTACGAGATCTGG
>JAYUGN010000085.1:0-6359 GCA_043767605.1 Gammaproteobacteria bacterium | reverse complement strand
GCGGAAGGTGGTCCAGTCCTGGCCGAAGGCCCAGTTGTCGTAGCTCAGCACTGCGCGGCGAAGGCGCGGCGTGAAGCCGTTGGTCACGACTTCGCTGGCGCCGCCGGCGAGCGTGCGGTAATCCAGCTCCAGCACGCCGCCGAGCTTGTGGCCCTCGAGCGTGGCGTCGGCCTTGATGAAGAAGCGGGAGTCCTTGGCGTGCATGTCGAACATGCTGCGCGGATCTTCCGCGGCACTGGTCGTGACGGGGATGGACGACGGGCGGAAGTAATCGCGGCCCTGGTCGGTGGAGGCGACGCGGCCGTCGGAGAAGATGCTGAACAGCGCATCGAGCTTGATGAAGCCGCCGTAGATCACGTTGACGCCCTCGATCCGCAGCGGCGGCTCGGACGTTTCCTGGACCGCGATGGTGGAGTCGTAAGGCTGGGGGTCCAGCGACGGTGCAACGGCCTGCGCGGCCAGGCTGAACAGTGCGCCGGCAAGGCCGGCAACTCCCATGGTGTAACGATGCATTTGTGAGCTCTCCCTGATTGACCGAAAGCATAGCTTTTTTCGGGGCGACGGGATGGTAAGGTGCGGCGCAATCCTGGGGAGAGTCTCGATGAAGAATGCACTACTGGCGGGCGTGGTCCTGGCGTTGACGTTGGGCTGAAGAAATAAAGGGGACGCACACCTTTAAGAGTTAGGGCCGCAAGCCTTTAAAGGTGTGCGTCCCCTTTATTTAGCGTCCCCTTTATTTAGTGCCCGGGCGACCAGCGGGCCGGTCATCAGCGTAGTCAGCAGCGCCATGATCACGAACATCGTGAACACGCGCGGCGACAGGATCCCGAGTTCGTAGCCGATGTTCAGCACGATCAGCTCCATCAGGCCGCGGGTGTTGAGCAGCACGCCGAGCGCGAACGATTCGCGCCACGGCGCGCCGGTGGCGCGCGAGGCGAGCATGCAGCCGCCGAGCTTGCCCGCGGTGGCGAGCGCGACGATGGCCAGGCACAGCAGCCAGTCGCCGGCGGAATCGAGCAGGCCCACCTGGGTGCGCAGGCCCACCAGCGCGAAAAACAGCGGCAGCATGATCAGCGAGGACAGCGGCAGCACGCGGTCGTGCAGGTACTGGCGAAACTCGTGGTGCCCCGACACCAGCGTGCCGGCGAGGAACGCACCGAACAGGGCGTGGATGCCGATCAGCTCGGTGAACATCGCGCTCACGAACGCGAAGATCAGCATGCCGGCGATCAGCGGCCAGCCTTCTCGCCCGCCGGGGATGTAGTACGCGTCCACGATTTTCTCGAGCGGCTTGCGCACGACGAAGATCATCGCCGCCGCGAACAGCAGCGCGAGGCCCAGCGTGCGCGCGCCGCCGGCCACACCGTCGGCCCTCGCGATCGCGACCACGACGGCCAGCGCTGACCACGCCAGCACGTCGCCGATCGCCGCGCAGCCGAGCGCACGCTGGCCGAGCGCGGTCTGCGTGAGCTGGCGCTCCTTGAGGATGCGCGCCAGCACCGGGAAGGCGGTGACGCTCATCGCGATGCCGATGAACAGGGCCAGCGTCGAGAACGGCACGCCGGCCGGGGCGAGCCGCGTGAAGGCGACCGCGACGAGGCCGACGCCCAGCGCAAAGGGCAGGACCATGCCGGCAGTGGCCACGGCGATTACCGCGCGTGCGTCGCGGCCCTGGCGCTTGAGGTCGACCTCGAGGCCGACCACGAACATGAACAGCAGCACGCCGATCTGGCCGAACAAGGTGAGCGGCGGCAGCGCGGAAGGCGGGAACAGGAAGGCGAGCGCCTCCGGCGAGACGGTGCCGAGCAGGGACGGGCCGAGCAGCACGCCGGCGAGGATCTCGCCGACCACGGCCGGCTGGCCGAAGCGGCGGATCAGGAACGCGCAAGTCCGCGCGGTCGCGAGGATCACGCAGATCTGCAGCAGCAGCATCGTCAGCGGCGTCATGAGGCGGCGCAGTCTACAGTCCAGGGGCTCCTCCGGTCCCTGACCGAAAGGCTGGTTCACTCCTTGCCAGGGCGGGGGTGGTAGCCTTCATTTCCGAAGGGGGAAATACGCGCCGAGGGGGCGCGAACGGGTCGTGAGCATTCATGTCGGGCTGAACCACCGCACGGTCTACAAGTACGACCGCCTGGTGACACTGTCGCCGCAGATCATCCGCCTGCGTCCGGCGCCGCATTCACGCACCCGCGTGCTTTCCTACTCATTAAAGGTCTCGCCACTCGGGCACTTCCTCAACTGGCAGCAGGATCCGCACAGCAACTGGCTGGCGCGCGCCGTGTTCCCGGAGAAGGTCAAGGAATTCTCGGTCACGGTGGACCTGATCGCCGACTTCGCGGCCTTCAATCCGTTCGACTTCTTCGTCGCGCCAGAGGCGGAAATCTGGCCCTTCGAGTACGAACGCTCGCTGGCCAAGGACCTGAAACCCTTCCGCCGTCTCACCCGCATCACGCCCCGTTTTGAGGCATTCCTCGCGGCCATCCCGCGCAAGCGCACCAACACGGTGAATTTCCTGGTGAAGCTCAACCAGGACCTGCAGCAGCACGTGAAGTACCTGATCCGCATGGAGCCCGGCGTGCAGACGCCGGAGGAAACGCTGCTCGCCGGTTCCGGTTCCTGCCGCGACAGTGCCTGGCTGCTGGTGCAGACGTTGCGGCGCCTCGGCTTCGCCGCGCGCTTCGTCTCGGGCTACCTGCTGCAGCTCAAGCCCGACATCAAGTCGCTGGATGGCCCCTCGGGCGCCGAGAACGATTTCACCGACCTGCACGCCTGGACCGAGGTGTACTTGCCCGGCGCGGGCTGGGTCGGCTTCGATCCCACCTCGGGCCTGCTCGCCAGCGAAGGCCACATTCCCGTGTGCTGCACACCCGAGCCGGCGTCGGCCGCACCGATCAGCGGCGGCGTGGACGAGAGCGAGGTGACCTTCGAGCACCACATGAAAGTCACGCGGCTGTCGGAAGCCCCGCGCGTCACAAAGCCTTACACCGACGAGCAGTGGCAGCAGATCGACTCGCTCGGCGAGACCGTGGAAAAACGCCTCACCGCTGGCGATGTACGCCTGACGATGGGCGGTGAGCCCACCTTCATTTCGCTGGACGACATGCAGAGCGCCGAGTGGAACACCGCGGCGCTAGGCCCGCAGAAAGAAAAGCTGGCGATGGACCTCGTGCAGCGGCTGCGCAAGCGCTTCGCGCCGGACGGGCTGTTCACCTGGGGGCAGGGCAAGTGGTATCCGGGCGAGTCCTTGCCGCGCTGGGTCGCGACGATCTGGTGGCGCGGCGACGGTGCGCCGATGTGGAGTTCGCCGCCGGTGCCGAATCCGGAACCTGCGAGCGTCGAGTTGTCGCACAAATTCGTGTTGAAGCTGACAGAACGCCTGGGACTGCCTGCTGACAACGCCCTGCCGGCCTATGAAGACACGCTGCACTACATGCTGCGCGAGCGGCGCCTGCCGGTGAACGTGGACCCGACCGACTCGCGCCTCAAGAACGCCGAGGAGCGAGCGCGCCTGCTCGACGTGTTCGAACGCGGCCTCGGCACGCCGCGCGGCTACGTGCTGCCCCTTCAACGACAGGTCACCCAGCGCTGGCAGTCGCCGGCGCGCTGGGTCAGCGAGCGCTGGGCCGTGCGCGGCGGGAAACTGTTCCTGACGCCCGGCGATTCGCCGGTGGGCCTGCGCCTGCCGCTGGAATCGCTGCCGCACCTGCCGGCCGGCAAGATGCCCAAGCTGTTCGTCAGTGACCCGACGATCCAGCGCGGCCGCTTGCCGGAGCCGCTGCGCAAGGGCACGCCCGAGCAGCAGGCCGCGCGCGAAACCGCCGAGGCCGAGCGCCGCAACACCGCGCAACTGGCCGGCGCGAGCGTGCGCACCGCGCTGTCGGTGGAGCCGCGCGAGGGCTATATCAATATCTTCATGCCGCCGCTGCCCAGCGCGGACGACTACGTGGAGCTGGTGGCCGCGATCGAGGAAGCCGCCGCCGCCACGCGTGCGCGCGTGCGCATCGAGGGTTATCCGCCGCCGCCGGATTCGCGCCTGAACTGCATCAAGGTCACGCCGGACCCCGGCGTGATCGAGGTGAACGTGCATCCCGCGCACGACTGGAAGCAGCTGCGCGACCTCACGCTGGGCCTGTACGAGGACGCGCGCGTCTCGCGCCTGACCAGCGAGAAGTTCCTGCTCGACGGCCGCGCCGTCGGCAGCGGCGGCGGCAACCACATCGTGCTCGGCGCCGCCACGCCGCTCGACAGCCCGTTCCTGCGCCGGCCCGACCTGCTCGGCAGCTTCATCCGCTACTGGCAGAACCATCCGTCGCTGAGCTTCCTGTTTTCGAGCGCGTTCATCGGGCCGACCTCGCAGCACCCGCGCATCGATGAAGCACGTGATACCCAGCTCTACGAGATGGAGCTGGCGCTCACCCAGCTGCCGCAGAAGGGCTGGAGCTCACCGCCCTGGGTGGTCGATCGCGTGCTGCGCAACCTGCTCACTGACCTGGCCGGCAACACGCATCGCGCCGAGTTCTGCATCGACAAGCTCTATGCGCCCGAGACGGTCACCGGCCGCCTGGGCCTGCTCGAGCTGCGTGGTTTCGAGATGCCGCCGCATGGACGCATGAGCCTTGCCGTGCAGTTGCTGGTGCGCGCGCTGCTGGCGAAATTCTGGGAGGCGCCGTACACGCGGCCGCTGATCCCGTTCGGCACGCAGCTGCACGACCGCTACATGCTGCCGCACTACCAGTGGCAGGATTTCGAGGACGTGATCGAAGACCTGCGTGCAAGCGGTTTTGCGTTCAAGAGCGAGTGGTTCGCGCCGCACTTCGAGTTCCGCTTCCCGCGCCACGGTTCGATCCGCCATCGCGGCATGGAGATCGAGGTGCGCCACGCGCTCGAGCCCTGGCCGGTGCTGGGCGAGGAGGCGGGCAGCAGCGGTACCGCGCGCTACGTCGATTCCTCGCTCGAGCGGCTGCAGGTGAAAGCCAGCGGCCTTTACGGCGAGCGCTGGTGGGTGACGTGCAATGGCCGCGCGCTGCCGCTGGCCGGCACCGACGAGCGCGGTGCCAAGGTGGCGGGCGTGCGCTACCGCGCCTGGCTGCCGTATTCGGCGCTGCATCCGACCATCGGCATCCACACGCCACTCACGTTCGATCTTTACGACCGATGGAACATCCGCAGTGTCGCCGGCTGCACCTATCACGTGATGCATCCGGCCGGCCGCAACTACGAGACTTTCCCGGTGAATGCGCTGGAAGCCGAGTCGCGCCGCCTGGCGCGCTTCGAAACCACCGGCCACACCCCGGGCCCCAGCATCGCGTCGGGCCCGCGCATCAACCCGGATGCGCCGTGCACGCTCGACCTGAGGCAGCCGGCCTGATGGGCATCGCCTGGAAGGACTACTCGAGCGACACCTGGGACGAACTGTTCGCCAGTCCCGGCGAGCCGCGCCCGGCCGGCAAGAAGCTGGCGAGTTACCTGGCGAGCCTGACGGCGCAGGAGCTGAGCGAGCGCCGCCTCGCCGCCGAACTGGCGATCAAGGTGATGGGCATCAGCTTCACGGTCTACTCGGAAGGGCAGAACGTGGATCGCAGCTGGCCCTTCGACATCATCCCGCGCGTGATCCCGAAGGCGGAGTGGCAGCGCACGGAGAAGGGCCTCAAGCAGCGCGTGAAAGCGCTGAATGCCTTCATCCAGGATATCTACACCGACCAGAAAATCATCAAGGACAAGGTGTTCCCGCGCGCGTTGCTCTCCGAGTCGGTGAACTACCGCAAGCAGTGCGAGGGCATGAAGCCGCGTGGCGGCGTGTGGAGCCACGTCTGCGGCTCGGATCTCGTGCGGGGTGGCGATGGCACGCTGTACGTGCTCGAGGACAACCTGCGCGTGCCCAGCGGCGTCAGCTACATGATCGAGAACCGCGCGGTGATCAAGCGCGTGTTCCCCGAGCTGTTCGAGACCACCGCAATCCTGCCGGTGGACGACTACCCGGCGCAGCTTTACGACACGCTTGCGGGCTTGAGCCCGCGCTCGGGCAACAAGCCGGTGATCGTGCTGCTGACGCCCGGCATCTACAACAGCGCCTACTTCGAGCACTGCTACCTCGCGCAGCAGATGGGCATCGCGCTGGTCGAGGGCTCCGACCTTTATGTGGATGAGGATGATGTGTGCTTCATGCGGACCATCGAGGGACCGCAGCGCGTGGACGTGATCTACCGGCGCATCGACGACCTGTTCCTCGACCCGGAAGTGTTCAACAAGGAATCGATCCTCGGCACCAAGGGCCTGATGCGGGCTTGGGCGCGTGGCAAGGTGGCGCTGGCCAATGCGCCCGGCGCGGGCGTGGCCGACGACAAGGTTGTCTATACCTT
>JAYUGN010000084.1:0-2125 GCA_043767605.1 Gammaproteobacteria bacterium | reverse complement strand
CGCTGGCGCCGGACCATCCACGCGCGCTCTGGTACGCCGGCGCCGCCGCGATGCAGGCCGGCGACGAGCGCGGCGCAATCGAGCATTGGGAACGGCTGCTGCAGCAGGACCTGCCGCACGAACTGCGCGCGCCGCTCGAGGTCAAGCTGGCGGAGTTGCGCCAGCACGCCGGCCTGCCTGCGGTGGCAGCCGCAAAAAGCGCGCCGGCCGCCGGCGGCTCAGCCATCGTCCTGCACGTCAACGTAAACCTCGCGCCCGAATTCCGCAGCCGCATCGGCGCCGACGACACCGTGTTCGTTTACGCAGTGGATCCATCCGGTCCGCCGATGCCGCTGGCCGTGAAGCGGCTGCCGGCCAGTGTGTTGCCCGAGCTTTCGGTCGACTTGACCGACGCGGACAGCCCGATGCCCACGCGCAAGCTGTCCAGCGTGGATCGCTGGCGCGTAGTGGCGCGAGTGTCGAAGTCCGGCAACGCCATGCCGCAGTCCGGCGACCTCGAGGGCAGCGTCGAGTTTTCGCGCGGGGCCAACAACGCGGCCAGCGTCCTTATCAACCACGCCCGCCCCTGACGTGATCGGGGTCACGGCGCAGCGTGCCCAAGCTGATAGATTCCCTGCATAACCTGAGGAGGGGATTCATCATGAACAAATTGACCCACGCTGCCGCTATGGCGTCGCTGGTACTCGCTGGATCGCAAGCGTTCGCCGGGGACTGCAACTGCGCCAACAGCAACGAGAGCGGCGGCAGCAGCAGTCGCAGCATCGACTGGAACGTGTCGACCTACGCAGGCGCCGGACTTCAGTTCAGCAAGTTCAACGAATGGAGCCTCACCGACCGTTACGACGATGGTTCCTTTACTGCGCACTCCAAGACCTCCGATGGGGCGGGCTTTCGCCTCTTCGGCGGAATCAATTTCCTGAGGTATTTTGGAATCGAAGCGGGTTACACCGACAGCGGCGAGGCAAGCTCGATCGCGGAATCCGACGGCTCGGGCAGTCTCTGGGCCGCTGGCCCCATCAGCGAGGACGTAAGTTCCCAAGGATGGGACCTGAGCCTGATCGGCCGGGTGCCGGTCATCGCCAATTTCAAGTTGTACGGCAAGGGCGGCAGCAACTACCGGAGCACGCACTCGAATTTCAGCGGCGCTGTGCAATGCGGGTTCCCTGGCTGCGATGGAAACATTCGGGCTGCAAATACAGACAGGTTCGGGTGGCTGTATGGCGTGGGCGTGGAATACAGCGGGCTCAGGAGGGTTCAGATGACCGCCGGATACGTAGCCACCCAGGCGGACTATGGGTTCGCCGCTAACGAGCACACGATCGACTCGATCTCGATGACCGCCGCTTATCCTTTCTAGGGAAGCGCCGCCGCTGAAAGTCCCCCGCGGATTGGAGTAAATTCGCCACCTTCAAACCGCAGGTGGTGCCGATGAATCTCGTTCTTGAGCGAATGCCCCAGATCAGCCCGCTGTCGCCGAAGGTGCTCGGCACGCTGGGCCGCAAGCCCAGGCCCGACACGGTGCTGCCGGAAATGAGCGTGGAGCTCGCCGGCGTGGGCTTCGACGCCGCCAGGCTGGCCGCCTACCGCGAGATCTGCGGCTTCACCGGCGAGGCCGTACCGATCCCGTATCCGCAGGTCAACGCGATCTCGCTGCAGATGCACCTGCTGACGCAGCCGCAGTTCCCTCTGCCGCTGGTGGGGCTGGTCCACCTCAAGAACACCATCACGCAGCAGCGCGAGCTGCGCGCCGATGAAACCCTGGACATGCGCATCTCGCTGATCGGCCAGCGCACCACCGACAAGGGCCTGGAGTTCGACCTCGAGACGACCTGCACCGAGCCTGGCGGCAAGGCGGTCTGGCGTTCGGTTGCCACCGTGTTGAACCGGGCAAAGCAGGGCCCGAAGCGCAAGGGACCGCCGCCGCCGGCACCGCCGGCGCACCTGGGCCAGTACCACGCGATCAATGCGCCGGAGGACATCGGCCGGCGCTACGGCCGCATCGCGGGCGACATGAACCCGATCCACCTGTATCCGCTGACCGCGAAGTTCCTCGGCTTCGAGCGCCACATCGCCCATGGCATGTGGACCATGGCGCGCGCCTGCGCGCTGTTGCAGCCCGACCTCG
>JAYUGN010000083.1:0-6360 GCA_043767605.1 Gammaproteobacteria bacterium | reverse complement strand
ACGTGGATGGCGGGCTGGTGGCGCCGGTGCCGATACGCACGGCGCGCGAAATGGGCGCCGACTTCGTGATCGCCGTGGATGTCGCCAGCACGCCGATGCGCGAATCGCATGACAGCAAGCTCGACATCATGCTCAAGAGCTACACGATCATGGGCCAGTCGATCCGGGCCACCGAACTTCCGCTGGCGGACGTGGTGATCACACCCCTGCTGGACAAGGTGGACTCCGACAACTTCGAAGCCAAGAACCAGGCGATCCTGGCCGGCGAGCGCGCGGCTCTCGCGGCGCTGCCGCAGATCCGCGAAAAACTGGCCGCGTGGAGACCCGCCGCGGGGCCGGTTCCGGCGGCTGCGCCTCGCTGAGCCGGCGCATGCCAGATCCTTCGCTGCTGCGGGCCGCCGAAGCCCACCTCACCGCCACCGACCCGCTGATGGCGCAGCTGATCGCCCGCCACGGGCCCTGCGCACTCGGCGCGCGCAAGCGCGATCCGTTCCACACGCTCTGCACCTCGATCATCAGCCAGCAGCTCTCGGTCAAGGCGGCCGACACGATCCAGAAGCGACTGCACACGCTGCTCAAGGCCAAGCCGCACCTGAAACCCGCGCATTTCATCGGCGCGAAGCACGCCGAGCTGCGCGGCTGCGGGCTGTCCAACGCCAAGGCCCGGTGGATGGTCGAGATCGCGCGGCGTACGCACGCGAAGGAGTTCTCCTTCCGCAAGCTGGTCACGCTCGAGGACGAGGCCGCGATCGAGATGCTCGACGCCCTGCCCGGTATCGGCCGCTGGTCGGCCGAGATGTACATCATGTTCGCGCTGGACCGGCTCGACGTGTTCGCCATGGGCGACGTCGGCCTGCGCAACGGCGTCAACCGGCTCTACAACAAGGGGCGCAAGCTGTCGGACAAGCGCACGCTGGCGATCGCCGCGAAATGGGCGCCGTACCGCTCGGTGGCGAGCTGGTACCTGTGGCGCCTGGGCGACGAGGAGCCCGAGAACTGGGCATGATTCATCGTCAACCACGGGGGAGCTACACCATGAAGCACATCGTCCTGGGAATCATCGCGTCCGTCACGTCACTGGCGGCGCTGGCCGCGGATTCCCGCATGCAAGCGGGTCTCTACGACTACACCGTGAAGATGGAGATCCCCGGCATGCCATTCGCAATGCCGGCGCAGAAACTGCAGCACTGCCTGACGCAGGCCGACGTCGACCAGGGCAAGCAGTACGACAACCAGCAGAACAAGGATTGCGAAGTGAAGAACCTGAAGCAGTCCGGGAACAGCGCCAGCTTCGACCTGGCCTGCAAGGACGGCACCACCGGCACCGCGAGCTACACGTTTACGGGCGACAGCATGAGCGGCAAGACGGTGATGACCAAGGAAGGTCACCCCATGACCATCAACATGAGCGCGGCGCGCAGCGGGGACTGCAAGTAGGCTGGGCTGAAGTCCGCGAAGCGGACGAAGCCCAGCGGGTTGACGCTGGGCTTCGCTGCGCTCAGCCCAGCCTACGGACAGCCCAGCCTGCGGCCGCCGTTATGGCGCGCGACGCGCCATGAAAGCGAGACGTTCAAACAAATGCACGTCCTGCTCGTTCTTGAGCAGCGCGCCGTAGAGCGGCGGCAGCGACTTCTTGGTGCTGGACTCGCGCAGCACTTCCGGCGGAATGTCCTCGGCCAGCAGCAGCTTGAGCCAGTCGAGCAGCTCGGAGGTTGAGGGCTTCTTCTTGAGGCCCGGCAGCTCGCGCAGGCCGAAGAACACTTCCATCGCCTCTTTCAGCAACATCTTCTTCAGGCCCGGGAAGTGCACGTCCACGATCTTCTGCATCGTGTCCTTGTCCGGGAAGCGGATGTAGTGGAAGAAGCAGCGGCGCAGGAACGCGTCCGGCAATTCCTTTTCGTTGTTCGAGGTGATGATGATCGCGGGGCGGTGCTTCGCGGTGATGGTCTTGTGCGTCTCGTAGACGTCGAAGGCCATGCGGTCGAGCTCGCGCAGCAGGTCGTTCGGGAACTCGATGTCGGCCTTGTCGATCTCGTCGATCAGCAGCACCGGCGGGGTCTCGCAGTCGAAGCACTCCCACAGGCGGCCTTTGACGATGTAATTGGCGATGTCCTTCACGCGCGCGTCGCCGAGCTGCGAATCGCGCAGGCGCGACACCGCGTCGTATTCGTACAGGCCCTGCTGCGCCTTGGTTGTGGACTTGATGTGCCACTCGTAATACGGGCGCTTGAGGGCCTTGCTGACCTCGATCGCGAGCTGGGTCTTGCCGGTGCCGGGCTCGCCTTTCACCAGAAGCGGCCGCTGCAAGGTGACCGAAGCGTTGACCGCCATCGTCAGGTCGTCGGTCGCGACGTAGTTTGAAGTACCTTCGAATTTCATCACCGCAGTCTAAAGGATGGACGGGCGGTCGGGCAGTTCGTTGGCGCTGTTAGCCGGGCCCGGATAGCGCGTGAGCACCTCGGCGACGGCGGCGATCCCGGCCAACGCGCCCTCGCGGAAATCGCCCTTACCGAAATGCAGTTCCATCGTGCGACAGCAGGCTTCCCACTCGGCTTGCGGCACATGGCCGCCGCCTGCGCCGCGGTCGGCCACGATCTCGACGTCGCGGTCCGCCAGCAACACGTGGATCAGCACGCCGTTGTTGTGGGCGGTGTCCCAGACGCGCAGCTGGCTGAACACTTCGATCGCGCGCGCGCGCGGTGTCACGTCGCCAACCAGCGCGCGGAACGGCAGCGAATCCTCGACCGCGAAGCAGATCTCGCCGTGGCGCGCCCGCTCGGCGGCCTTCACCGACTGCTCGATCGCGTCGAGCGTGTCGGCGGGAAACGCGCGATGCACCGCGCGCGTGCCGGTGTTCAGGTGCCGCCAGATCCGCCTGGCTTTCGACATCACCAGCTCCCCGAGGCGCCGCCGCCCCCGAAACCGCCACCGCCGCCGCTGAAGCCCCCGCCCCCGCCGAAGCTACCGCCACCGAAGCGGCCGCCCCCGGTCGAAAAACCGCCACCGCCGCCCTTGGCCAGCTGGAAAACCAGAGAGAGCACGAAGGCGATCACCCCGACGATCGCCGCGCCGGTGACCAGCTGGAAGAAGAACCAGGCGATCGCGCCCAGCACGCCGCCGGCGACCAGCGCGGACGGCAGCTCACCGATGCCGCGGCCGAGCAGTTGGCTGAAGATCAACACGAAGAAACCGAAGGTCATCAGGTTGTTCAGCCGGTCGCCGCTGACCTCGCGGCGCGGCGCGGGCGGCGGCAGCGGCTCGCCGTTGATCACGCCGATGAGCTGTGCGAGGCCCGCGTCGATGCCGCCGTAGTAATCGCCGTCGCGGAACTTCGGGGTGATGGTTTCCGCGATCACGCGCTTGGCGATCGCGTCGGGCACCGCGCCCTCGAGACCGTAGCCAACCTCGATGCGCAGCTTGTGCTCGTCCTTTGCCACGACCAGCAGGATCCCGTCGTCCACGCCCTTGCGGCCCAGCTTCCAGGCCTCGGCCACGCGCAGCGCGTACTGCTCGATGGTTTCAGGCGCGGTGGTCGGCAGGACCAGCACCGCAATCTGGCTGCCTTTCTGCTGCTCGAAGGCCGCGAGCTTCTGCTCGAGCGCGCCTTTCTGCGCCGCGTCGAGCGTGGCGGTGAGGTCAGTAACGCGCGCGACGGGCGGGATCGCGACGTCAGCCGCGGCCATCGCCGACAGGGCCAGCATTCCGAGCGCAAGGAAGAAGGTTTTCAAGGATTGAGCCGTGGCACGCCAATAAGATCAGGCACTTGCGACGACGACTCCGACCCCGCTACTTCCGACCCCGTTATTTCTTGAAGTCCACGGCGGGCGGCTTGGAGATGGCCTTTTCGTCCTCGACCGCGAAGTTCGGCTTCACGTCCATGCCGAACATCTTCGCCGTGAGGTTGCTCGGGAACGAGCGCACGGTCACGTTGTAGGCCTGCACCTGGTCGATGTAGCGCTTGCGCGCGACGGTGATGCGGTTCTCGGTGCCCTCGAGCTGCGCCTGCAGGTCGCGGAACAGGCCGTCGGCCTTCAACTGCGGATAATTTTCGCTGACCACCATCAGCCGCGACAGCGCGCTCGACAGCTCGCCCTGCGCCGCGGCGAACTGCTTCAGCGAGGCTTCGTCGCCGGCGTTGACGTTGATCTGCCCGACCTTGGCGCGCGCCTGCGTGACGCCGAGCAGCACCTCGGACTCGTGCGCGGCGTAGCCCTTCACCACGTTCACCAGGTTCGGCACCAGGTCGGCGCGGCGCTGGTACTGGTTCAGTACCTCCGACCAGGCCGCCTTGATGCCCTCGTCCTGCGATTGCAGCGAGTTGTAGCCGCAACCGGACAGCAGCGTGGCGGCAAGGACGATCAGCAGCAGCTTCTTCATGTACGACTCCGAGACTTGATCAGGGAACGGTGAGCTTGCGCGGCTTGTAGCCGGGCCTGTTGAATTCAATCGTATCGCCAGCCTTGAACATCCAGTCCTCGATTGCGGCGATGTCCTTGAAGGCGCGGTTCTTCATCGAGAACTCGTACTCCTTGGTGACCGCACCGACCGGGCGGAACAGCTTCACCTTGCACGAAACGACTTCATCGCTCTCGTTCTCGACGTACAGCACCTGGCCGGGCCGGAATTGCGTCTTGAGCGGGATCTCCGGCATCTTCGCGAAGTCGAGCTCGGTCTGCATGACCTGCGCCGAGGCGGCGGCATCGTCGGTGATTTTCTTCACCCTGGCCTCGGCCTCGGCCTTCACCGCCATCAGCTGCGCGTCATAACCGGCGGCCTGCTCGGCCAGCGCCGAGGCTTCATGCGACTGGAAATAGTAGAACTCGCCGGTCGCAACCGCGCCGGCCAGCAGCGCAAGCACCCAACCCAAGGCTTTCATGGCGCCTCCCGTATGTTCATCCCGTCAAAGGCTGGCAGCTTGGCGCGTCCATCGCAAGCGTGCCAATGTGCCCTGTCGCACTGCGCCATGGCCCTCCGCGGGACTATTCTCGGAGATGGACGAGACTCGATGACGGCCGCACGGACGCTCCAGGATCCGGTCTGCGGAATGACGGTGACGGCCCAGTCACCGCACATCTTCCGGACCGCAGCCAATCCGGACGACCGACCCCTCTACTTCTGCAGCGCCGGCTGCAAGGCCAAATTCGCGGCCAACCCCGGCAAATACCTGTCCGCCTCTAAAGAGGTCGCCTCCGGGGAATCCGCCGCGGCAGCACTGGCGCAGTCCGACTCCGCGCCGGCCGGCGTCATCTACACCTGTCCGATGCACCCGGAGATTCGCCAGAATCATCCGGGCAACTGCCCCAAGTGCGGCATGACGCTGGAGCCGGAGACGCCTACGCTCGACGACAGCGAGAGCCCCGAGTTGAAGGATTTTCAGCGTCGCTTCCTCTGGACACTGCCGCTCACGATCGTCGTCACCGTGCTCGCCATGGCCGGCCACCGCCTGCAATGGTTCGAGATGGCCACGCAGAGCTGGATCGAACTGGTATTGAGCCTGCCGATCGTGCTGTGGGCGGGCTGGCCATTCTTCGTGCGCGGCGCACAGTCGATCGTCAACCGCAGCCCGAACATGTGGACGCTGATCGGTCTGGGCACGTCCACCGCCTTCCTCTACAGCGCGGTCGCCACGGTGGCGCCCGGCGTGTTCCCCGCGTCGTTCACGGCGATGGGCCGCGTGGCGGTTTATTTCGAGGCGGCTGCGGTGATCATCTCGCTGACGCTGCTCGGCCAGGTGCTTGAACTCAAGGCGCGTTCGCAAACTTCTGCGGCCATCAAGTCCTTGCTCGGCCTTGCGCCCAAGACGGCGCGGCGCATCAACGCCGACGGCACGGAGGCCGACGTGCCCCTCACCCATGTTCACACCGGCGACGCGCTGCGCGTGCGCCCCGGTGAAAAGGTGCCGGTCGATGGCGTCGTCGTCGAAGGCGGCAGCGCGGTGGACGAATCCATGCTGACCGGCGAGCCGATGCCGGTCAGCAAGCGCGTTGGCGACAAGCTGATCGGCGCGACGATGAACACCAGCGGCGCGCTCGTGATGCGCGCCGAGAAGGTGGGCTCGGCCACCGTGCTGGCGAGCATCGTGCAGATGGTGATGCAGGCGCAGCGATCCCGCGCGCCGATGCAGCGCATGGCGGATGTCGTCGCCGGATATTTCGTGGTCGCCGTCGTCAGCGTGGCGCTACTGACATTCCTGGTCTGGGGCTTGATCGGCCCGCAACCGAGCTGGGTTTACGGCCTGATCAATGCCGTCGCCGTGCTGATCATTGCCTGCCCGTGCGCACTCGGACTCGCCACGCCGATGTCCATCATGGTCGCCACCGGCAAGGCGGCGACCCAGGGCGTGCTGTTCCGCGATGCGGC
>JAYUGN010000082.1:0-6411 GCA_043767605.1 Gammaproteobacteria bacterium | reverse complement strand
CGGAGGAGTTCAACCGGCGCGTGGCCGGCGCGCTGTCGCTGTCGGATTTCCTGCTGCAGGAACTGTCGTCGCAGGTGAACCTCGCCACGCCGGATGGCCGTGCGCGGCTGGCGGTGATCGCGCGGCCGTACCTGTCCCGCTTGCGCGAAGGCCCGCTGCGCAGCCTGATCCTCGACGAGCTTTCGCGCCGCACGCGCCTGACCCGGGCCGATCTCGAATCGGTTCGCACTGCGGCGCCCGCCGCCCTGCAGTCCGAGGGCGCGGCCGGGCCGGCAATCGCCGAACCGGTGCGCCGCGCGCTGCAGTTGCTGCTGGAAAACCCGGCGCTGCACGAGCACGTCACCAACCTCGAGCTGCTGGCCCAGTCCGATGCGGCCGGCGTCGGCCTGCTGGTGGCCGTGCTGGACTTCCTGCGCGAAGAACCGGGCACCAGCGCCGGCCAGTTGCTCGAGCGCTGGCGCGGCAGCGAAGAGGGCGCGGTGCTGGACCGGCTCAGCGTGGCGCCGCTGGAACTCAAGGAAGGGGCATTCGAGTCTGGTTTTTCCGAACAAATCAACAAGTTACAGGAGCGAGCCATCCACCGTGGCCTGCGCGAGCGGCATCAGGCGATCGCCCGGATATCAAAAGATCGGCCGCTATCGGCCGACGAACTGGCCGAAATGGACGCTCTCAACGAGAAGCTGCGAAAAAGTGTCTAAGGGAAAGACATTCGCGTAAGATGCGCGGTTCTTTGCGGCCCTAAAACCGCGACCCCAAATTCTCTCGATGGTTCCCGCATGAATCTGGAAAAACAGTCGCAGATCAAGACCCTCATTGCCCGCGGCAAGGAGAAGGGTTACCTCACGTATTCCGAGGTGACAGACCACCTGCCCGAGATCGTGGACTCGGAGCAGCTGGACGACGTCATCTCGATGATCAACAGCATGGGCATCGTCGTGCACGACGAGGCCCCGGACGAGGAATCGATCCTGCTGCCGGAGCCTGCGGCGGCGACGGACAAGGAGGATGAGGACGAAATCGAGGAAGCCGCGGCGCAGCTGGCTGCGCTCGACGACCAGTTCGGCCGCACCACCGACCCGGTCCGCATGTACATGCGCGAGATGGGCAGCGTCGAGCTGCTCGACCGCGAGGGCGAGATCCGCATCGCCAAGCGCATCGAGGAAGGCCTCAACGAGGCTTTCTACGCGATGGCGATGTACCCCGAGACGATGGCGATCCTGCTCGAGGCTTACGACGCCGTGAAGACCGGCAAGCGCCGGCTCGCCGACGTGGTGGTCGGGTTCTTTGACCCCAACGCGCCGCCGCCGGCCGAGGCCGAGATGCCGCCGGAGATCAAGGAAGAGCCCGAGGTGAAGGACGAGAAGGACGCCGCCGCCACCGATGGCGACGACGAGGAAGCCGTGGAGACCGGGCCGGATCCGGTCGAGGCGGCGAAGAACTTCCTGCAGCTGCAGAAACTGTTCGACCGCGCCTGGGAGTCGATGGAGAAACTCGGCTCGCAGGACAAGAAGACGCTGAAGAAGCGCGAAGCGGTGGCCGAGCACCTCATGACCTTCCGGCTGTCGCCGAAGATCGTCGACGAGGTCACGCGCAACCTGCGCGCCAAGACCGACCAGGTCCGCTTCGCCGAGCGCTCGATCATGCGCATCTGCGTGGCCGACGCCGGCATGCCGCGCAAGGAGTTCCTCGAAAAATTCCCGGGGCACTCGTCCGACAAGAACTTTGTCAGCCGCGTCACGCGCGGCACGCAGAAGTACGCACGCGCGATCGCCAAGCGCAGCGACGAGATCAAGGAGTTGCAGGACAAGCTGCGCGCCCTCGAGACCGAGAACCTCCTCAGCATCAACGAGATCAAGGAGATCAACCGGCACATGAGCGTCGGCGAGGCCAAGGCCCGCCGCGCCAAGAAGGAGATGGTCGAGGCCAACCTGCGCCTCGTGATCTCGATCGCGAAGAAGTACACCAACCGCGGCCTGCAGTTCCTCGACCTGATCCAGGAAGGCAACATCGGCCTGATGAAGGCCGTGGACAAGTTCGAGTACCGCCGTGGCTACAAGTTCTCGACCTACGCCACCTGGTGGATCCGCCAGGCCATCACGCGCTCGATCGCCGACCAGGCCCGCACCATCCGCATCCCGGTGCACATGATCGAGACGATCAACAAGCTCAACCGCATCAGCCGCACCATGCTGCAGGAAATGGGCCGCGAGCCCACGCCTGAAGAGCTGGCGCAGAAGATGGAGATGCCCGAGGACAAGGTCCGCAAGGTGCTGAAGATCGCCAAAGAGCCGATCTCCATGGAAACCCCGATCGGCGACGACGAGGATTCGCACCTGGGCGACTTCATCGAGGACACCAACGCGGTGTCGCCGCTCGAGTCCGCCACCACCTCATCGCTGTCGGAAGCCACGCAGCAGATCCTCGCGTCGCTCACGCCGCGCGAGGCCAAGGTGCTGCGCATGCGCTTCGGCATCGACATGAACACCGACCACACGCTGGAAGAGGTCGGCAAGCAGTTCGACGTCACCCGCGAGCGCATCCGCCAGATCGAGGCCAAGGCGCTGCGCAAGCTGCGCCACCCGAGCCGCGCCAACTACCTGCGCAGCTTTCTCGACGAGACCTAGGCAGCGAAGGCGTCAGCCGCCAAACTTGAGCCGCAGGCCCAGGCGCAGGTCCGTGGACTTCAGCTTGGCGGGGTAAGGCTCCTCGTTGGTTTTCAGGGTGGATACGCGGTAATCCGCGAACAGTCCCGCGCCCTCGCCGACATCGAGCACCGCTCCGCCCGAGTACTCGAAGCCCGCCTGCTTGAAGGCGCCATCCTTGTAGCGCTGGTAACTGACGTCGGTATAGACGTGGAACTGCGGCGTCCAGTCCCCGGCAAGCCTGCTGTGCACGGCCCAGCCGGGAAGGCTGCCGTGACCCGTGTCATCGCTGGCCCTGAGGGTGAGCCACTGCAGGAAAATGCCGCTGCCATGGCGGTCGGCCATGCCCGCGCCGAGCCGGGCGGACTCCAGGCTGCTGTCAAAAATGATCCCGCCGCCGAGATCCCGCGTGAGTTTCGTCTTCGAATACTCGCCCTCGAACGCCAAGGCTTTGCCCACCGACAGCAGCGACCTCAGGCCGTAGCCGTCACCCGTATCGCGGGTACTGCTGCCAATGGCCGGGTCGGAGTCGCTGCGCTCGATTTCCAGTTTCTTTGTGTAATACAGGTCGAGGAAGCCGGGGCTGGCCGGCGTATCCAGGCCGTCGGCCATTGCCGCGGCGCTAAACGCCAGGGCGCACGCAGCGCCGATTGCCAGCTTCATGGTATGGCCCGAAGTTTAAACGTCATGCTAAAGCCAAAGCGCCCTGCGTGCGCCGTGCTGCGAAACGGCGGCAAGGTTAGAGTGACCTCGAATGACGACAAGACGGAAAATTTGCGCCGCCCTGGCGGCCCTGTGTGCCTCGGGCGCGGCGACGGCCACCGAGGTGCGCGGCGCCTACGGTGACTGGAATTTCGCCATCGCCGGCACCACCACCGGCAACGGAACGACCTACGATTTCGAGCGCGACCTGGATGCGAGGCGTGCTGGCAAGCGCAGCCTGCAGCTGGCCTGGGACACCGGACCTGGATGGTGGAAGCCCGATCTCGCCCTCGGCGACTCGCGCCTTGGCGCCAACGGCACGCATACCGAGACGACCGTCACGGTCCTGCCGCCACCGCTGCCGCCAAGCACCACGACGACGACATTCGGCGTGACGTCGAATTTCCGCGACCAGGACCTGGTCGCGCGCTATCCGCTGAATTCAGGCGCAGTGAAGCTGTCGGCGGGCCTGGCGGTCAAGCACCTGAAGGGAACGGTGGTGATCACGGACAGCCGCCAGTCGCAACCGAGCCGGGGCGATTACGACGAGACCTTCCCGGAGCTGCACCTGCAGCTGCGCTGGCCGGCGCTGCACTGGCTGGCGCTTGAGACGATGGCGCAGGGCGTGCACTACAAGGACAGCACCGCGTTCGAGTGGCGCGCGAGCGCCGAGCTTCGCGCGCTGGACCCGCTGCTGCTCGAGGTGAGCTGGCAGCAGAAGCGTTACGACATCCAGGTCAACAGCGACGCGGTAAACGCCTCGCTCAACGGCGTGCTGCTGCGCGCCGGGCTGCTGTTCCGCTAGCGTCCCGGCAGCGGGCTACTCGCCGCTGCCGAAGAACCCGCCGCGGCGGCGGTAGCGGTCGATGTCGGTCGCGAAGTAGCTGCGGAAACCCACCGTCCACTCGTCGAAAGTGCTCTTGGCGCTGCCGGCACTGGCCTTGTAATCGAACTGCAGGCGGGTGTAGTCCGCGGTCAGGCCGAAGAACGGCGAGAGCTGAACCAGCACGCCGGCGCCATATTTGCCGCCGGTGACATCGACACCGGCCGTCGTGCCGTAGTTCATGTAGCGATAGGCGCTGTTGAACTCGAAGTCGTGGAAAGGCAGGCGAATGCCGGCGGTGACGCCGTAGCCCTCGTCGGCGTTGTCTGCCGCCCCCGGAGAATGGGTAACGTCGTTGTAAAGGGTGCGCTCGTAAGTGGCGGCGCCAAACAGCTGCAGGTGGCGCGACATCCGGTCGTCCGTGTGCGCGCCCAGTCCGACCGACTGCGTGCCGAAGCGGTAAGTCTTGGCGCGGCGCTTGTCGGCCTCGCCGGTGAAATAGATGAACTTGTAGACCGAGACGTTGACCGCGGCGCGATAACCCTCGAACTCGTCGTCGGTTTTCACACTGCCCGACTCGGTTTTCAGCGAACTGTTGAGGTACTGCCCCTCGATGAAGCTGTAGGACAGCGGGTCGGCCGCCTGCGCAGCGTAGGGGGCGAGGGCGCCGAGCGCGAGCACGGCGGGAATCACGGACTTGAATCGGCGAATCATGGCATCTCCCTGAAGTACACCCGCCCCGCGTGTCAGTGCGGGATGCTGGGCGTGTAAAGCGGCCCCTGCTGCGATGAAAAGTACACCGCGAGCTCGTGGATTTCGGCATCGGTGAGCGCCGCGGCCTGCGCGCCCATGATGGCGTTCTTGCGCGCGCCGGCACGGTAATCCTTGAGCGAGTGCTCGAGGTAATTCATGTACTGGCCCGCGAGGTTCGGATACATCGCCGGGGCGGTGCTCTTGCCGTCGGCGCCGTGGCAGGCCGCGCAGGTCGAAGCCTTGGCGGGGGCGTCGGCGAACGCGGGCGCCGTGGCCCAGGCGGCAACCGAGGTGGCGGCGAGCAGCAAGGTTCTCATGGCAGGGCTCATTTGTGCGCCGGCGAACTGGAGAGGTAGGCGGCGATGTCGGCGATGTCCTGGTCGGACAGCGAGGCGGCCTGCGCCTGCATCGTCTTGTGCGGGCGCTCGCCCGTGCGGTATTCCTTCAGCGCGGCAGCGAGGTACTCGGGGGCCTGGCCACCGAGCTTGGGCACGCGGTAGGTTGGATAGGCATTGTTGTAGCCAGGGATGCCGTGGCAGCCCATGCAGGTGTTGGCCTTGACTTTGCCCGCGGCGGCGTCGCCGGCCGCAAAGGCCGGACTCGCCAGCAGCGCCAGCAACGCGAAGGCGCAACGCACGCTATTCATGATCTTGCAGCTCCCCGGGGAATGGCGCTTATGCTCCGGGAATTCCTCATTTCAGTCAATGAACAAGGCTATAGTGCGGCGCGACCACCTCGGGAGCTTTTGCGCATGGCCATTCCGGATACCGGGGGCATTTGCCTGATCCCGCGCTATGGCTGAGCAGCTCGACCGCTCCGCCGAGGTCGCCGCGGTAGACCTGGGATCCAACAGCTTCCACCTGATCGTTGCGCGCGAGCAGGGCACCGAGCTGCAGGTGCTGGATCGCCTGCGCGAGCCGATCCGGCTCGCCGCCGGGCTCGACGACGAGCACGGCCTGGCCGAGCACGCCCAGAAGCGCGCGCTCGAATGCCTGCAGCGCTTCGGCGAGCGGCTTGCCGGCATCCCGCGCGACCGCGTGCGCGTGGTCGGCACCAAGACCCTGCGCAAGCTCAAGAAAGGCAGCGATTTCCTCAAGCTTGCGCGCAAGGCGCTCGGCCACGATGTCGAGACGATCTCCGGCCTCGAGGAGGCGCGCCTGGTCTATGCCGGTGTCGTGCACGGCCTGGGCGCCACGCCGGCGCGGCGGCTGGTGGTGGACATCGGTGGCGGCAGCACCGAGCTGATCATCGGCAAGGGCGCCGAGCCCAGGCTGATGGAAAGCGTTGCGCTGGGCTGCGTGGTCCACACGCGACGCTTCTTCGACGATGGCGAGATCACCGAGAAGCGCTTCCGCAAGGCGCGGCTGGCCGCGCGCGCCGAGCTCGAGTTCCTCGAGGACCGCTACCGCAAGGCGGGCTGGGACGTCGCGATCGGCGCCTCCGGCACGGTGCGCGGTGTCTGGCGCGTGATGCGCGCCAAGGGCTGGGCGC
>JAYUGN010000081.1:0-2152 GCA_043767605.1 Gammaproteobacteria bacterium | reverse complement strand
GGTAGACATGGGAGGCAATTTTAGCCCGTTTTGCTGCACCCCGGAACCGGGACCCCGTGCAAGCGGGATCAGCCCCGGATGAGGGTCAGGAACTCGGTGCGCGTGCGTGAATCGGTGCGGAAACGTCCCAGCATGGACGAGGTGGTCATCGACGAATTCTGCTTCTCGACTCCGCGCATCATCATGCACAGGTGTTTCGCTTCGATGACGACCGCGACGCCCTTGGCGCCGGTGACCTTCAGCACGCTGTTGGCAATCTGGCGCGTGAGGTTTTCCTGGATCTGCAGGCGGCGGGCGTACATGTCCACGATGCGCGCGATCTTGGACAGTCCCAGAACCTTCTTGTTGGGCAGGTAGGCGACGTGGGCGCGGCCGATGAAGGGCAGCAGGTGGTGCTCGCACAGCGAGTACAGCTCGATGTCGCGGACGATGACCATCTCGTCGTTGTCGGTCTTGAACACCGCCTTGTTGACGACGGTCTCGAGCTTCTGCTCGTAGCCCTGGGTCAGGAATTTCAGCGCGCGGGCGGCGCGGCCGGGCGTGGCGCGCAGGCCTTCGCGGCGCGGGTCCTCGCCGATGGCTACCAGCATCGCCCTGATGTGTTGTTCCACGGTGCTCATCGGCAGGAATACGGCAGGAATTGTAAGGTAGATGCATGAGCGCCGTGATCAAACAAGTGCCCATCGACCTGATCCGGCCCGGCACTTTCCAGGCCCGGCGCTACTTCGATCCGCAGGCCCTGCAGGAACTTGCCGGCTCCATCCGCGAGTCCGGCGTCGTCTCGCCGGTGGTGCTGCGCAGCAAGGCCCCCGGCTACGAGCTGCTGGCCGGCGAGCGGCGCTGGCGCGCCGCGCAGCTGGCGGGGCTGCACGAAATCCCCGCGGTGATCCGCGACGACCTGACCGATGCCGAAGCCTTCGTCGTCGGCCTGATCGAAAACCTGCAGCGCGAATCGCTGACGCCGATCGAGACGGCCGCGGGCCTCAAGCAATTGGCCGAGCTCTTCGTGCTGACGCACGAGCAGATGGGCGCGCGCATCGGCAAGTCGCGCGAGTACGTGACGAATTACCTGCGCTTGCTGAACCTCGCGCCGCCGGTGCAGGCGCTGGTCAACGCGGGCCATCTCTCGATGGGCCATGCGCGGGTGCTCGCCGGCCTGCCGGTGGACGAGCAGAACCGCTGGGCCGCGCTGGTGGTCGAGAAAAAACTGCCGGTGCGGGCGCTTGAGAAGCGCGTCTCCGGCAAGGGCGCCGCCAAGGCGCTGCCGGCCAGGCCCAAGGCCGCCGACTGGCTCGCGCTGGAGCGTACGCTGTCGGAGCAGCTGGGCTATCCGGCCAGGGTTGCCGCGGACAAGTCCGGCAAGGGCACGCTGACGGTGAAATTCCATTCGCTCGACGAGCTGGACGGCCTGCTCGCGCGAATCGGTTACGAAAACCGGTGAAAGCGCAAGTGCCGGCGCGGTTGTCCACAGAATTTCTTGATAAGCCTGTGGATAAGAAACCATTTGGGGGCCATTGCGGAGCGGGTTGCCGGTGGCCGCGCGGATGTGGCGATTTAGTGACCGGCCCATGATGCGCCCCTTGCCGCCGCCGGCGTCACAGCTGTCCTTGTTTGAAGCCTGGACGGCGCGCGAGCGCATCAGCCCGCGTGCGCGCAGCATCCGTGTGGACGTGCGGGCTGACGGCGAGGTGGTGCTGACGATCCCGCGGCGCGTGCCGCGTGGGCTTGCACTGAGCTTCCTCGAGCGCCAGCGCCCCTGGATTGATCGCACGCGCGCCCGCCTGGCGCGGATCTCGCCGGCGGCGCCGCTGCCCTGGGACGGCAGCCGCGACTTGAAGGCCTTGCGCACGCAGGCGCAGGCGGAAGGCCGCCGCCTGCTGGATGAGGAGGCGGCGCGCCTGGGCGTGCGTTACACGCGCCTCACCGTGCGCGACCCGCGCAGTCGCTGGGGCAGTTGCGGCGCCGACGGCTCGATCATGCTGTCGCTGCGCCTGTTGCTGGCCCCGCCGGAAGTGTTCCGCTACGTGGCGGTCCACGAGCTGTGCCATTTGCGCTGGCGCGGCCACGGCCCGCGTTTCTGGGTGCTGGTGGAGCGGCAGATGCCGGATTATCCGCGCTGGCGCGCCTGGCTGCGGACGCATGGCGCCGCGCT
>JAYUGN010000080.1:0-6449 GCA_043767605.1 Gammaproteobacteria bacterium | reverse complement strand
GCGAGCGCGTGCCGAATTCCGGCAAGGCGGTGTGGTCGGTGCATTGCCACAACGACCTGGGCCTCGCGGTCGCCAATTCGTTGAGCGCCGTGCTGATCGGCGGTGCGCGCCAGGTCGAGTGCACCATCAACGGCCTGGGCGAGCGCGCCGGCAACGCCGCGCTCGAGGAGATCGTGATGGCCGTGCGCACGCGCAAGGACCAGTTCCCCTGCACGACACGCATCGACACCACGCAGATCGTGGCCTGCTCGCGGCTGGTCTCGGGGGTCACCGGCTTCCCGGTGCAGCCGAACAAGGCCGTCGTGGGCGCCAACGCCTTCGCCCACGAGTCCGGTATCCACCAGGACGGCGTGATCAAGCATCGCGAAACCTACGAGATCATGAAGGCCGAGGAAGTGGGCTGGACCACGAACAAGTTGGTACTCGGCAAGCATTCCGGCCGCGCCGCGTTCAGGAAACGGCTTGAGGAGCTCGGCATCCGCCACGGCTCGGAGACCGAGCTGAATCTCGCATTCCAGCGCTTCAAGGACCTCGCCGACAAGAAGCACGAGATTTTCGACGAGGACCTGCAGGCGCTCGCCAGCGAGCAGACCCACGACCGCAGCGAGGAGCGCATCCGGCTGGTCACGCTGGCGGCGAGCTCCCGCACCGGCGAGCGGCCCAGCGCGCAGGTTGCGCTGGTCGTGGATGGCGTGCGCGCTGAAGCCGAGGCCATCGGCGACGGCCAGGTGGACGCGGTGTTCAGCGCCATCGAGCAGCTGGCGAAATCAGGCGCCGAGCTGCTGCTGTTCTCGGTCAGCAACATCACGCACGGCGGCGACTCGCAGGGCGAGGTGCTGGTGCGCCTGAAGAAGGACGGCCGGGTGGTGAACGGGCAGGGCTCCGACACCGACATCGTGGTCGCCTCGGCCAAGGCCTATATCAACGCGCTGAACCGCCTGGCGGCGGGTTCGCCGCCGCGGGCGCATCCGCAGCTCGAGTCGCTCGGCACGCCGTGAAAGAACGGGGTCAGAGTCGAGTACGACTCCGACCCCACTTCAGTGCATCAGCGGCGGATCGGTGAGCCGGCTGTAGATCGCCACGAACTGGTCGAGGTTCGCCATGAACAGGTCGACCAGGTTCGGGTCGAAGCGCTCGCCGCGCTCCTCGCGCAGGTACTCCAGCGTGCGCTTGAGCGGCCAGGCTTCCTTGTAGCAGCGCGCGTGGCATAGCGCGTCGAACACGTCGGCCAGCGCGGTGATGCGGCCGAAGATATGGATCTGCTCGCCGCGGTAGCCGTTCGGGTAGCCGCGGCCGTCCCAGCGCTCGTGGTGCTCGCCGGCCACGATGGCCGCGGCCTGCAGCACCGGGGTGTCGTGGCGCGCGAGCATTTCCTGGCCGAGCCGGGCGTGCGTGCGCATGACCCGCGACTCTTCGTCGGTGTGCTCGCCGGCCTTGTTCAGCACCGAGTCGGGAATCCCGAGCTTGCCGGTGTCGTGCAGTGGCGCGGCGCGGTAGAGCAGGTCGGCGGTTTCCTCATCGAGTCCGGCGAGGCCCGCCAGCAGGCGTGCGTACTCGGCCACGCGGCGCAGGTGGTTGCCGGCCTCGCTCGGGCGCGTCGAGACGGCGTCGGCCATCGCGCTGACGAGCTCGGCGTGGACCTTGTCGTTGGCGTCGAGCACTTCGCGCAAGTCGGCTCGCGTGCGCTCCAGCACGGCAAGCTGGTGGAAATGACCCAGTGCCGAGCGCGCCAGCGTGACCAGCTTCTGGTCGGTGAGCTCCGCGCGGCCGGTGTAGTCGTGCACGTCGTGGCGCACGATGAATTCGTGAGCCGGGGCGGGCGCGCCGGCCTCGGTGCACAGCACGATGCGCATGCGGTGCTGGCGCAGGTTGCCGCGGATCGCCTCGACCGCGTCCAGGCCCGCCCGCTCGTGCTCCATCCACGTGTCGGCGATCAGCAGGGCTGTGTCGGGGTGGCGCAGGATCAGTTCGAGTGTCTCGGGGCCACTGCGCGCCGAGAACAGTTGCGGCGGCCGGCCGAAGAAATCGCAGCCGGTCAGCGCGCGCCGGGCGCGCTCGTGCAACTCGGCGTTGCCGCCGGCGATCAGGATTTTCCACGGCTGCGAAGCGGTTTCGGCCGCGGTCTTCGGCGCGTCCTCATTGACCGCGGAACCGCTCCTGCCATCGGTACTCATGAAACGGCTGGCCTCGTCCTGTATCCGAGGCTGCATGCTGGCGCATCCGGGGGCCCGACGGATCGTTTTTAGTGCGTTTGCTCCACGGTTTTTTCGACCTTTGGCGTAGTGCGTTTTGTCTATGCGCCCGATGTCCGTAGAATTCGCGCCATGGATCCAGGCCGACGCCCGCGGTATCTCGCAGCCTTGGGCCTCGACGCTTGGCAGCGCCGCGATGCCTTCGCGGCGGGGCCGGTCGCTCAGCCTCAGGGCCGGTACACGCCAGTCCCGGACCCGGTGCCCGCAGTCCTCGCACCGGCCAAGGTCGCGTCCGGGGAGTCGCGCAGCGCGTCGCAGGTCGACGCCGCGGGCTGGCCAGAACTGCAGGCGCAGGTGGCCTCCTGCCGCAAGTGCCGGCTCTGCGAGACGCGCAACAAGACCGTCTTCGGCGTCGGCCCGATGGACGCAAGGCTTATGGTCGTCGGCGAGGGTCCCGGTGCCGACGAAGATGCCCAGGGCGAGCCTTTCGTCGGCCGCGCCGGCAAGCTGCTCGACGAGATGCTGCGTGCCATCGGCCGCTCGCGGAAGGCCGACACCTTTGTGGTCAATATCGTGAAATGTCGCCCTCCCGAAAACCGCGAGCCTGCCGAGGACGAGGCCGAGGCCTGCAGGCCCTACCTCGAGCAGCAGCTCAAGACCATCAAGCCCAGGCTGATCGTCGCGCTGGGCCGCATCGCCGCGCAGCGGCTGCTGGCCACCGACACGCCGATCGGCAAGATGCGCGGCCAGACCTACCCGTGGGGGCCGGATGCCACGCCGCTGATGGTCACCTACCACCCGGCGTACCTGCTGCGGAATCCCGGCGAGAAGGCCAAGAGCTGGGAAGACCTGAAGCGCATCCACCGGTTCCTGACGGCCGCCCCCGATGGAGGCCCCCGGGGGCAGGCATGAGCGCCCAGCCCGAGCGGCTGTGGAACCTGCGGCCCCTGGGTGACGCGCACCTCGAGCGCATCGTGGACATCGAGCGTCGCGCCTATCCGTTCCCATGGACGGAGGGAATTTTTCGCGACTGCCTGAACGCCGGCTACAGCGCCTGGGTCGTGACCAGCCCCGGCGACGAGATCCTCGCCTATGGCCTGATGTCCATGGCGGTGGGCGAGGCGCATATCCTGAATCTCTGTGTCGAGCCGGCGTACCAGCAGCAGGGAATCGGCAAGTTCCTGCTTACGCACCTGCAGCGGCTCGCGCGCGCCGCCAACATGGAACTGATGTTGCTCGAGGTGCGCAAGTCCAACGCCGCGGCCATCGCCCTGTACCTCGGCATGGGCTTCGCAAGACTTGGCGTGCGCAAGGGTTACTACCCGGCGCGCGATGGCAGCGAGGACGCGCTGCTGCTCGGTTACGAGCTCAAGACGCCGCGGCCCCACTGATGACGCCCGCGCGCCGCGCGCAGTGGTCCTGGGCCCTGTACGACTGGGCCAACTCGGCGTTCGCGACCACGGTGCTCGCCGGCTTCTTCCCGATTTTCTTCCGCAATTACTGGAACCCCGGCGTCGCCGGAGACGTGGTGACCTTCCGGCTCGGGCTGGCGAATTCCGCCGCCAGCATCTTCATCCTGCTGCTCGCGCCCTTGCTCGGCACGCTGGCCGACCGCGGTGGCGCCAAGAAGGCCTTCCTGTTCGGCTTCGCGCTGCTGGGCGCGGCGGCCACGGCCTTGCTGACGCTGGCGCCGGCCGGCGCGTGGCTGACCGCGACGGTGCTGTTTGCCCTGGCGAGCATCGGCTTTTCGGGAAGCTGCGTGTTCTACGACGCGCTGCTCACCGACGTCGCGCAGCCCTCGGAATACGAGCGCGTCTCGGCGCTGGGCTATGGCCTGGGCTATCTCGGTGGCGGGCTCTTGTTCGCGCTGAACGTCGCCATGGTGATCAAGCCGCAGCTGTTCGGCCTCGCCGACAAGACCGCGGCCGTGCAGTGGTCGTTCGTGATGGTCGGCATCTGGTGGGCGCTGTTCACGGTGCCGCTGGTGCGCAACGTTCCCGAGGCGCCTGCGAAGCAGCGGCTGGGGCCGCTGCAGGCGGTGATCGAAGCGGCGGGCGAGCTCGCCGGGACCGTGCGCGCGCTCAAGAGTTACAAGCCCGTCTGGCTGTTCCTGATGGCCTACTGGCTCTACATCGACGGCGTGGACACGGTGATCCGCATGGCGGTGAACTTCGGCCAGTCGCTGGGCTTCCCGGACGACAGCCTGATCCTGGCGCTGCTGATCGTGCAGTTCGTGGGTTTCCCGGCGGCGATCGCCTACGGCCGCTACGCGCAATGGCGTGGCGCGCGCGAATCCATCGTCATCGGCATCGTCGTGTACATCGGCGTGACGCTGTGGGCCTACCAGTTGCAGACCGTCGCGCAGTTCTATGCGATGGCCGTGGTCATCGCGCTGGTGCAGGGCGGCGTGCAGAGCCAGTCGCGCGCGCTGTTCGCCCAATTGATTCCCGTCGAGCGCAGCGGCGAGTTCTTCGGCTTCTACAACATGCTGGGGAAATTCGCGGTGGTGCTGGGCCCGCTGCTGGTCGGCTGGGCCGCGCTGGTGCTGGAGGACCCGCGCCGCTCGCTGATGGCGCTGCTGATCTTGTTCATTCCCGGCGCGCTGCTGCTCTGGCGCGTGCCGCTGCCGCCCTCAGTCGCCCGTTGAGAAATTCTCGGGGTTGTTGGGCGTGATGGTGCGGTAGAACGACTGGATCGCCGCCAGGTCTTTTTCGTAGTCGCCGCTGGCGCGCAGGACCAGCCCGGTGCCGACCGTGCGGGTGGCGTAGTCCACGTAGGCGCAGACTATCGGCACCTGGGCCTGATGCGCGATCAGGTAGAAGCCGCGCTTCCATTTCGGCGTGCGCCTGCGCGTGCCTTCCGGCGCAATGCCGATGACCAGCTGCTCGCGCGTGCGGAAGGCGTCCACGGTCTGCGACACCAGCCCGCCGGGCGCGGTGCGGTCGATCGGGATCGCGCCGAGCGCGCGCAGCCAGTTGCCGAGCATGCCCTTGAAGGCGGTGTGCTTCACGAACAGCCCGAGTTGCAGCTCCATCACCAGCATGGCGAGGATCGCGTACCAGCCGTCCCAGTTGGAGGTGTGCGGCGCGGCCAGCACCACCATGCGCGGCTCGTTGGGCAGGTGCGCTTCCACGCGCCAGCCGGTCAGGCGCATCAGAGTCGATGCGCACCCCCTTAGCAGCGAATGCGGGCGGCGCGGAACCCGCGGCCCGATGTCAATCACGTGTGGCTCCATGACTGAAGTCTAACGGTTAGGATTTGCCGATGAACCAGCAAAACAAGCCCCTGACCTACCTTTCCTACCTGAAGCTCGACGAGCTGCTGTCGCTGCAGCAGCCGCGCTCCGGCCCCGAGCATCCGGAGCACGACGAGATGTTGTTCATCGTGATCCACCAGATCTACGAGCTGTGGTTCAAGCAGGTGCTGCACGAGCTGCGCCACCTGCGCACCGTGCTGGCCGCCGATGACTCGGCCGGCGCGCTGGCCACGCTCAAGCGCGTGCTCACGATCCTCAAGACGCTGGTCGCGCAGGTGGACGTGATCGAGACCATCACGCCAATGTCGTTCAACTCGTTCCGCGCACGGCTCGAAGCGGCCAGCGGCTTCCAGTCGCACCAGTTCCGCGAGCTGGAGTTCATCCTCGGCCACAAGCGGCCCGAACTGATCGCGCAGTACGCGCAAGGCAGTGCGGGCCGCGAGAACCTCGAGGAACTGCTGCACGAACCCACCGTGTTCGACGCCTTCCTCGGCTACCTCGCGCAGGAAGGCTTTGCCGTGCCCCTGGCGGCGCGCACGCGCAAGCCCAGCGCGCCGCTGCGCGCCACGGCCGAGGTGCAGGACCTGCTGCTCGAGGTGTACCGGCGCAAGAGCTTCGCCGCGCAGATTTGCGAGCGGCTGGTGGACCTCGACGAAGGCCTGCAGGAATGGCGCTACCGCCACGTGAAGATGGTGGAGCGCACCATCGGTGCGAAGATCGGCACCGGCGGCTCGGCCGGTGCGGCCTACTTGCGCGAGACGCTGTTCAAGCCGCTGTTCCCGGACCTCTGGGAGATCCGCGCGCGGCTGTGACTCGCTGACGCTCGTCACGCCCTCGCTGGCGCCGCGCCGTCATTCCCGCGCGGCCGTCATTCCCGCGAACGCGGGAATCCAGCAGCGCCCTCGCTGCGCTCGGGAATCAGGCAGCCCTGCGTCGGCAAGCTGCATTGCGCGTGGCTGATGTCGGATATCGCCCTCGCTTCATGGCTCGCCGGACCGCTG
>JAYUGN010000079.1:0-2175 GCA_043767605.1 Gammaproteobacteria bacterium | reverse complement strand
ACCGAGCCGCAGCGGATGCCGCCGCGGATATCCGTGTCGTTGCCGATCGCCTTGATGTTCTGGTACATCTCGAGCAGGTTGCCGGCGATGGTGATTTCCTGCACGGGATACGCGATCGCGCCGTTCTCGACCCAGAAGCCCGCGGCGCCGCGCGAATAGTCGCCGGTCACGGTGTTCACGCCCTGCCCCATCAGTTCGGTTACCACCAGGCCCTCGCCCATCTCGCGCACCAGCGCATCGAAGCCTTGCGTGCCGGGTTCGACCACCAGGTTGTAGACGCCGCCGGCATTGCCGGTGGTCTCGAGGCCCAATTTGCGCGCCGAGTAGCTGCCGAGCAGCCAGCCCTTCAGCACGCCGTTCTCGATCATCGTGCGATTGGCGGTGGCCACGCCCTCGTTGTCGAACGAGGCGCTGGCCGCGGCGCAGGGCAGGAACGGCTGCTGGCTGATGTTCACGAACGGCGCAAAAATCCGCTCGCCGAGCTTGTCGAGCAGGAAGCTCGCCTTGCGATACAGCGCGCCACCGGCGATGGCGCCGGCGTAGCTGCCGAACAATCCGCGGGCGAGGTCCGGCGCGAACAGCACCGGCGCAGAGCGCGTGGTCAGCGGCTTGCTGCCGAGCCGCGCCACGGCGCGCTCGCCGGCACGACGGCCGACGGCGGGCGCGGCTTCGAGTGCGCGCGGATCGCGCGACGCGGTGTACCAGTCATCGCGCTGCATGCGCTCGCCCGTGCCGGCGATGGCGGAGCAGCTGAGGTAGTGGTTGCTGCCGGTGCGCTCGGCGAGGAACCCGTGGCTGTTGCCGTAGATCTCGATGCCGCGCGAACTGTGCAGGCTCGCGCCCTCGGTCTGCGCCACGCCGGTCACGCCCAGCGCCGCGGCTTCGCCGGCGCGCGCATGCTCGATGGCTTCGTCCGTCGAGATGGACCACGGGTGATCGAGCGACAAATCCGGGATGGACGTCGCCATGCGCTTCGCATCGGCCAGGCCGTTGCAGGCATCCTGGCCGCTGGCCTTGGCGATCGCGCAAGCCGCTTCCACCGCCTGCTTGAGGCCGCGCTCGCTGATGTCGCCGGTGCTGGCCGAGCCCGCGCGCGGGCCGAAGAACACTTCGAGCGACAGCTCGCGATCGTGGTGGAACTCCACCGACTCGACTTCGCCCTTGCGCACCGACAGCGACAGCCCGCGCGTCACTGCAACGCTGGCGTCGGCCTGCGTCGCGCCGCCGGCTTTCGCCTGCGCCAGCGCGCGCTCGACCCAGGGCTTGAGCTCGGCCGCCGGGGCCAGGTCAAACGTGTGGCGCTGGCTCATGCTTTCAACGCCGCGAGCAACTTGCCGTGGATGCCGCCGAAATCGCCATTGCTCATCACGAGAATCCGGTCTCCAGGTTTCGCCGCGCGGCGAATGTCTTCAATCAGGGGGTCGAGCGCATCGCGCACGGTGAGTTTTTCGCCGAGGCCGCCGAGTACGGCCTGCGCGTCCCATTTCAGGTCCGGCCGGGCGTAAATAAAGGCGTGGTCCGCGCCGCGCAGGCTGTCGGTCAGCGCGCCGGCCAGCGAACCCAGGCGCATGGTATTCGAGCGCGGCTCCAGCACGGCGAGCACGCGACCTTCGCCGCGGCTCCTGAGCGCCGCCACGGTTACCTCGATCGCCGTCGGGTGGTGCGCGAAGTCGTCGTAGATCTCCACGCCGGCGGCCACGCCGACCCGTTCGAGCCGGCGCTTCACGTTCTGGAAACTTTTCAGGCCCTGCAGCGCGCTCGCCAGTGGCACGCCGACATGCGCGGCGGCGGCGATGGCGGCAATGGCGTTGGACTGGTTGTGCGTGCCGGCCAGCGGCGAGTCGAAGCGGGAGTGCTCGTGGCCATGCGAGATCGTCGCGCCATCGGCCGTGTGCCACACGCGCCAGCCCTGCTCGGTGTCGAAGGCCTCGACCTCGCTCCAGCAGCCCATCGCCAGCACGCGCGCGAGGTTCTGGTCTGCGCCGTTGACGATGATGCGGCCCTCGCCCGGCACAGTGCGCACAAGATGGTGGAACTGCCGCTCGATCGCGGCGAGGTCCGGGAAGATGTCGGCGTGGTCGAACTCGAGGTTGTTGAGCACCAGCGTGCGCGGGCCGTAGTGCACGAACTTGCTGCGCTTGTCGAAGAAGGCGGTGTCGTATTCATCCGCTTCGA
>JAYUGN010000078.1:0-2181 GCA_043767605.1 Gammaproteobacteria bacterium | reverse complement strand
CCGGAATCACGGAACGGATGCGTAGATCTTCGGTGACGTATTTCATGCGATCTCTCTGGGGGCGGCGATGCTAGCAAATTGTTACCCTTTCGGTCATGAAAGCCCCCCTTCTTGTCGCGACGCTCTGCGCCGCCTGTGTGCTGCCCGCCGCTGCCGGCGATTTCGTCCCCGGCGGCAATGCCTCGGCGCTGGCGCGCTCGTTCGCGCTGCCGGCCTTGGGCGATGCGCGCGTGTTGAAATCCGGTGAGGGCGACCTGCGCACCACGCTGGATTTCGCCAACGAGTACGTGAAGGAAGGCGCTTGTCCGCTCGAGTGCATCCTGCTGGACGGTGAGACGGCGCGGCTGTCGCTGAATTACCGCTACGGCTTGGGCAATGGCTGGGAGCTGGGCGCGAACTTGCCGGTGCTGAATCGCAGCGGCGGCGTCCTCGACGGCTGGATCCAGCAGTGGCACGGCTGGTTCGGCCTGCCGACCGGCGGGCGCGAGCAGGCCGCTGATGGCCAGTACGCCTTTCGCTACCAGCACAACGGCGTGACCGAACTCGACGCCACCGAAACCGGCACCTGCCTGGGCGATGCCAGCATCACGGTCGGCCGCGCGCTGGGTTGGGACGCATCCCTGCGCGGCATGGCCAAGCTGCCGACCGGTGACGCGCAAGGCCTTTGCGGTGGCAATGCCGGCGGCGCGCTGTGGTTCGACGCGGCGCTGCCGGTGACCGGACCCTGGAGCGCGTTCGTGGCGGCGGGCTATTCGATGAACGCGCGCAGCGACGTGCTCGGCGACCAGCAGAACCGCGGCGTGCCCTTCGGCGGCGCCGGCCTGCTGCTGCCGCTGACCGATGACGTGCGCATCCATGCGCAGATCCAGCTGCACGGCCGCCTCTACAAGGGCAGCTCGCTGTCGCCGCTCGAGCGCATCGGCGCGCCGCTCACGCTCGGCCTCAACATCCGCGCGAGCAAGCGGGTCGAGCTGGATCTTGGCTTCCAGGAAGATCCGAGCGTCAACGCTTCCCCCGACTTCGACGCCTACCTCTCGCTGCGCTACAAATAAAGGGGACGCACACCTTTAGCGGGTTTGTCGTCCGCGGTGTCCTTGAGGTACGGTTTGGCCGCCGAATAACAACAAGAGGCTCCAATGCCACGGCTTTCGCGCTTTGTCTTTGCGGGCGTTCCATACCACGTGACGCAACGAGGAAATCGGCGCGGTGATGTCTTCTTCCGCGATGCCGATCGCACCACTTACCTCGACTGGCTCGGCGAATATTCCGAGCGATATTCAGTGAAGGTGTTGGCTTACTGTCTGATGACCAACCACGTTCATCTGGTCGTCGTGCCTTCCAATGCGGACGGGCTGGAGCGTGTCTTCCGGCCCCTGCACACGCGGTACGCGATGCGAGTGAACAGGGTCTGGGAATGGAGCGGTCATTTGTGGCAAGGCCGCTACTTCGCGGCCGCACTTGACGATTCATACCTTTACGCAGCGACGCGCTATGTGGAACGCAATCCAGTGAGGGCGGGGATGGTCAGCCGGGCGGAAGACTACCGCTGGTCCAGCGCGGCGGCGCATTGCAGCGATCAGGGGAATCACCTTCTGGACGATCCACGCGACTGGTACCCGGACGTCCAGCCAGGATCAGGCTGGTCGAGTTGGCTATCCCTCCAGGACGAGCAGGCTCAACTCGATGTGCTTCGCCAAAACATCGAACGCGGGCTACCTTGCGGGTCCGATGATTTCGTCCGTCGCTTGGAGGGAATCTCGGGCCAAATGCTGCACTTCAGGCCACAAGGCCGGCAGCCCGCGGCTAAAGGTGTGCGTCCCCTTTAGTTGGCGAGCTTGCCGCGGATGAAATCCGCGTGCGAGAGATGCAGCAGGTCGGCGAGGCGGCGCAGCAGGTGCTCTTCGTGCGGGTCGATCTTGCCGTCGGCGAAGGCGACTTTCCACAGCAGCTGCAGCAGGTCGCGCTTGCCCTCGAGGTCCATCGTCGCGTTCAGGGTCTTGACGAAGTCGTGCAGCGAGACCGCATCTTTCGCGCGCGTCTCGGCCTGGTTCACCAGCGCATCCGCCGTCGCTTCCGGCACGTTGAAGTCGCGGATCAGACCCTCGCGCAGTGCGGCGCGCTCGGACGGCTGCTGGTCGTAGTCGGCGCGCGCCATCTCGAACAGCAGCACCGCGGCGGCCA
>JAYUGN010000077.1:0-2182 GCA_043767605.1 Gammaproteobacteria bacterium | reverse complement strand
GCGAGGACATCCTGCGCGAGACGCGTTCGCGCCCCAAGCCGCTGGCGCTGTACGTGTTCGCCAAGGACCGCGAGTTCATCGACTGGGCGCTGGCCAACACCACCTCGGGCAGCACGGTGGTAAACCACAACCTGATCCAGTCCGGCACCAATCCCCACCTGCCGTTCGGCGGCGCCAACGCCAGCGGCATCGGGCGGCTCGGTGGGCGCTACTCGTTCCTCGAGTGCTCCAACGCGCGCGCCGTGGTCGAGGACGGCCCGGGCCTGGGCGACCCGAACATGATGTTTCCGCCGTACTCGGACAAGTACAAGCAAGCCATCGGCTGGATGCTCAACAAGGGCGTCAACGTGCCGGTCGGCGTGCTTAAGGTGATCAACGGGCTGCTGGGGCTGAAACGCAGTTAAACTTCCGCCCATGCTGAGCCCGTCAGAACAAATCAGGAAAAAGATGCTGGCCCATGGCAAGTCGCGGGCGGCCTACGCCGCGCTGAAGGACGAATTGCTGGCGGGTGATGTGCTGCTCGAGGCCCGGCTGAAGTCCGGGCTGACGCAGGGCCAGGTCGCCGCGCGCATGAGCACCACCGTTGCCGGTGTGGCGAAGCTCGAGGCCTCGCTGCTGTCGCGGCCGTCGCCGACCATCGCCACGCTGCGGAAATACGCCGCGGCGATCGGCAAGAAGCTGGAAATCCGCCTGGTCTGAACGCGGCGCGGGGCTAGCTGCTCAGGTAGCGCACCCCGGTGAGTTTTTCCGACAGCGCCCACAACTGCGCGGCGACGGTTTCGTCGCGCGACGCGCGGCTGGAGCCCACCTTGGTCGGATAACCGCGGTTGCCGCGCAGCTGGTTCGGGCCGTAGTACTCGCCGCCGCGCACGTCCGGCATGGTCGCCGCGTATTCCTGCGGCAGCGCGCCCATCTCGGCGGGCTGCGCCAGCACGGCGTTGCCGATCTTCATCATCAGGCCGCCGAGCCAGGAGCGTTCCATCGCCGGGCCCGCGCCCTGCAGGTTGGTGGCGGCGTAGCCCGGATGCGCGGCGACCGCGATCAGGCTCGAGCCGGCCTTCGCGAGGCGGCGGTTCATCTCGTAGATGAACAAGAGGTTGGCGAGCTTGGTCTTGCCGTAAGCGTCCCACTTCTTGTACGGCTTGTGCTCCCAGTTCAGGTCGTCGAGGTCCATGCCGCGCGTCCAGGTGTGGGCCATGCTCGCGGTGGAGACCACGCGCGCGCCCGGTGTGGCCTGCAGCACGTCGAGCAGTTGCCCCGTGAGGGCGAAGTGGCCGAGGTGGTTGGTGCCGATCTGCATCTCGAAACCCTGCTGGGTGCGCACCAGCGGCAGCGCCATGACGCCAGCGTTGTTGTGCAGGATGTGCAGCGCCTTGTGCTTCGCCGTGAACGCGCGCGCGAATTCCGCAATGGACACGAGGTCGGCGAGGTCCAGCGCCATGAACTCGAGCTTGGCCGCAGCCACCGAGGCCGTGATGTCTTTCATGGCGGCTTCGGTCTTGTCGCGGCCGCGGCAGGCCAGCACCACGTGCGCACCGTGCGCCGCCAGTTCGCGGGCGGTGTGAAACCCGAGGCCGCTGTTGGCGCCGGTGACGACAGCGATCTTGCCGGTGAGGTCGGGCATCTGCGCCGCGGTCCAGTTGCTCAAGGGATGCTCCGTTTTGTGTAGGGTGTGGATCATCGCCCAAGCCAGAGGTCCAAGTGCAAAAGCCGGGAACGAGCGCCACCCGCCCCGCGACCTTCGGCCGTGCAGGCCGTCCGCGTTGCCTCGTCGGCGCCATTGGCGCCGCTGCGGGCGGACGCGCTTGCCGGTGAAACTCGCCTGCGCATGGGCGCTGTTTATCGCGGCCGGATCTGCACTGGCCGGCGCCGGCGCCCTCGAGCCTGCCGAGCTGCATGCCAACGGCGCCACGATTGCCGTCAGCTTCGACGAGGGCAAGCCGGACCTGCCGCGCGAGGCCTGGCTCAAGTGGATCGGCGACGGTGCGAGCGCGGTCAGCACCTATTACGGGCGCTTCCCGGTCAAGAAGGTCAGCGTACGCGTGGTGCCGCAGGCCGGGCGCGGCGTGCACACGGCGATGACTTACGGTTATCCGAAGCCGCTGATCCGCGCGATGGTGGGGGCGCGCGCGACAGCCGCGGAACTCGCCGAGGACTGGATGATCGCGCACGAGATGGTGCA
>JAYUGN010000076.1:0-6545 GCA_043767605.1 Gammaproteobacteria bacterium | reverse complement strand
GCGGAGGTGAGTTACCGCGAGGCCGCGCGGCTCAAGCCCGGCTGGGTGGATGCCCTGGTCGGTATCGGCTGTGCGCTCGAGGACCAGGAGCGCCAGGCGGAGGCCGCGACCGTGTATCGCGAGGCCTTGCAGCTTGACCCCGCGCACGCCGGCACGGCGACCAACCTGTCGAGCCTGCTGACGGACCTCGGCCAGGCGATCGAGGCCAGGCGCGTCCTCGAGGGCGCGTTGCAGCACGCGCCGGGTCACCGCGGCTTGCTGCACACGCTGGCCTACCGCCACCAGCTGCTCGGCGAGCACACCGAGGCGATTGCGATTTACCGCGGCCTGCTCGAGCGCGATCCGCACGATGACGATGTGTGGGGCGCGCTGCTGTTCGGGCTCAATTTCCTGCCGGGGCTTGCGGCCACGACGCTGCTGGCCGAGCACCGGCGCTGGGGCGAAGACATTGCCGGGCGCATACCCGCCGGCGCGCCGCGACGCGACCTGGATCCTGCGCGGCGCCTGCGGGTGGGTTATGTGTCGCCGGATTTCCGGCGGCATCCGGTCGCGCAGTTCATGTTGCCGCTGCTGCGCGAGCACGACGCCGCGCAGGTCGAGACTTTTTGCTACGCAAACCATGAGCACGACGACGACATGACGCAGCAGGTCCGCGCGCTGAGCGATCACTGGCGGGCGGTACACACGCTTGACGACACCGCGCTGGCACAACGGATCGAGGAAGATTGCATCGACCTGCTGGTGGATCTTGCCGGCCACTCGGCGGGCCGGCGCCTCGGCGTGTTCGCGCGCAAACCCGCGCCGGTGCAGCTCACCTGGCTCGGCTACCTGAGCACCACCGGCCTGCCGGCGATGGACTACCGGATCTGCGATGCGCGCACCGATCCGCCCGGCGCGGAGGCGCTGCAGACCGAAACGCCGCTGCGCTTGCCCGATGCGCAGTGGTGCTACGAAACGCCTTTCGCGGTGACGCCGGCGCCAATGCCATTTCTGCAGCGCGGGTACTGGACCTTCGGCTCGTTCAACCAGCTGCCCAAGCTCAACGAGCCGCTGCTGCGCAGTTGGGCCGCGCTGCTCGCGGCCGTGCCCGGCAGCCGCCTGCGCATCGCCGGCACGCCGGATGCCTCGGTCCTCGAGCGCATCCAAACCGTGCTGTCGCGCGCGGGCATCGAGCCCGGGCGCATCAGCGCCGCGGGCCGCCTGCCGCTGCAGGAATACCTCGCGAGCTACGCTGAAGTGGACGTCGCGCTCGATTCCTTTCCGTACACCGGCGGAACCACCACCTGCGATGCGCTGCTGATGGGTGTGCCGGTGGCGAGCGTCGCGGGCGACCGGCCGTTCGGGCGCAGCGGCGTGAGCCTGCTCGGCGCACTGGGCCTGCGCGACTGGATCGCGGATTCGCTCGAGGCCCTGCCCGCCCTGGTGCAGAAAGGGCTCGCAGATCCCGCACGCCTCGCGCGCCTGCGCGAAGAACTGCCGGCGCGGATGCGCGCCTCGGCGCTGATGGACGCCCCGCGCTTCGCCCGCAACCTGGAGGCCCTGTATCGCGAGGCCTGGCGCCGCCACTGCGAGCGGCAGGGCCAGCCCCGGCCGCAGTAAACTGCGCCCATGAAATACACCCGCATCGCCGGCACCGGCAGTTGCCTGCCGAAGCGCATCGTCACCAACGACGAAATTGCGCAGAAAGTGGACACCACGAACGAATGGATCGTGTCGCGCACTGGCATCGAGTCGCGCCACGTCGCTGGCGAAGGCGAGCGCACCAGCGACCTCGCGCTGGGCGCCGCGCACAAGGCGCTCGAAGCCGCGGGCCTGCAGCCCTCGGACATCGACCTGATCATCGTCGCAACCACCACGCCGGACATGCTGCTGCCGTCCACGGCCTGCCTGCTGCAGGCCAAGCTCGGCGCACCGGCGGGTTGCGCCGCGTTCGACGTGCAGGCCGTCTGCACCGGCTTCATGTACGCGATCACGGTCGCCAACCAGCTGATGCGCGCCGGCATGTACCAGTGCGCGCTGGTGGTCGGCGCCGAGACGCTGACGCGCTACGTGGACTGGACCGACCGCAACCACTGCGTGCTGTTCGGCGACGGCGCCGGCGCGGTGGTCCTCCGCCCTTCCGACAAGCCCGGCATCCTGTCGAGCCACCTGCACGCCGACGGCAACCTCGCGAAAATCCTGCAACTCGACGCCAGCTTCGCCGGCGGCAAGATCAGCGGCAATCCCTTCGTGCAGTTCGACGGCCAGGCGGTGTTCAAGGTCGCGGTGCGCGCGCTCGAGGACTGCGCACGCGAGGCGCTGGAGCACAACAAGATCAGCGCGAACGACCTCGACTGGCTGGTGCCGCACCAGGCCAACCTGCGAATCATCCAGGTAGCGGCAGAGCGGCTTGAAGTCCCGATGGATCGCGTGGTCACCACCGTGCAGAAACACGGCAACACCTCGGCGGCGTCCGCCGTGCTCGCGCTCGATGAAGCGGTGCGCGACGGCCGCATCAAGGACGGCCAGCTCGTGCTGCTGCAGGGCGTCGGCGGCGGAATGACCTGGGGTTCGGTGCTGGTCCGCTGGGGGTGAACCCTCACCCGGCGCTGCGCGCCGGCCTCTCCCGCAAGCGGGAGAGGCGACCGATCAGTCCGTAGGCTGGGCTGACCCCCGCGAAGGCGGGGGGAAGCCCAGCAGCAGGATCAGCCGAAGCGCGCGAGCGCCGAGGTCGGCAACCGCCGCATCACGAAGGCCATCAGGGCCCAGGGCCACGCCGGCGTGAACGCGCCCTCCACTTCCTTCTCGATTGCCTTCACCATCGAGCGCACGCCCGTCCCGGTGTCCACCAGGAACGGGCGGTTCTTCACCTTCGCGTTGATCTCGGTCTCGATGTAACCCGGATAGATCGTCGTCACCTTGATCGGCGTTTTCAGCAGGTCCACGCGCAGGCCTTCGGCCAGCGAGGCCAGCGCGGCCTTGCTCGCGGCGTAGACCGTCTGCGCCCGCGGCAGGCCGCGGATCGCGGCCACCGAGGCGATGGCGACGAGATGGCCGGCGTTCTGCGTGCGGAAAATCTCGGTGGCGGCCTCGAACTGCGCCAGCGCGGCGACGAAATTGGTCTCGGCGGTCTGGCGATTGGCCTTGAAGTAGCCGGTGCCGAGCGAAGCGCCCTTGCCGATGCCGGCATTGACAATCACGCGGTCCAGCGTGCCGAACTCGTCGCGGAACGCGCGGAACACCTCGAACACCTGGTCGTAGTTGTTGACGTCGAGTGCGCGCACGCTGATTTTCACGTCGGGATGGGCCTTGGCGATCTCGGCCTTCAGCTCGTCGAGCCGCTCGGTGCGCCGCGCGCACAGCGCAAGGTTGCGGCCCATCGCCGCGAACTGCCTCGCCATGCCGGCGCCGAGGCCCGAACTGGCGCCCGTGATCAGGATGTTCTTGCGCATGCGTGCTCCCGTGAACAAGGCGCTCATGGTAACCGCGTCCGCCACGCCGATCAGCCGGTCGCGCAGGCCAGCGCCGCGCGTACGCGCACCCTTGCACCCGGAAAGCTCAATCGGGCGGCAAGTCCAGCCGCAGTTGGTCGAGCTTCTCTTTTGCGGCCTGCTTCTGTGCGTCGTCGCGGGCTTTTTCGGCCTTGGTGCGGCCGAACTTCGCGCGATTGCCGGCCGCCGCCTGCCCAGCCTCTTCACGGGCCTTGCGCTTGCGGGCGGGTTTCAGACTGATCACTTCGGCCATGACGGTTCCCGATGGGCGACGCCAGATGTTACCGCGGCATCGCGCAGGCAAATCGCGAGACGCGCGTGTTCCTCAAGGTAGGATGGCGCCGATCTGAAGGAGCCCCCATGGACGCAATGATCCTCACGCCGGCCGCGGCGCGCGTCGTCGCCTCGCTGGTCGAGAAAGCCGTCGCCACGCCGCAGTACTACCCGATGACGGTCAACGCGCTGATGCTGGCCGCCAACCAGAAGACCAGCCGCTCGCCGGTCATGAACCTCAACGAGGGCGAGATCGGCGCGGCGCTCAACGACCTGCTGGAGCGCGGCCTCGTGTCGCGCGACGACCGCAGCAGCCGCGCGGTGAAGTGGCGGCACACTTTCCAGCACGCCTTCCTGCTGAACCCCGTGACGCTCGCGGTGCTCGCGACACTGATGCTGCGCGGGCCGCAGACGGCGGCCGAACTGCGCGCCAACGCGGCCGCCACCGGCGGTCCGGCTGACGGCGCCGCGTTGAACGAGGCGCTGCGCGACCTGGGCGACCGCGCGAAGCCGCTGGTCGTGCTGCTGCCGCGCTCACCGGGCCAGAAGGAAGCGCGCTACGCGCACTTGCTCTGCGGCGAGACGTTTGCCGCAGATGCCGGAGCGGCTGTCGCCGCGTCCGCACCGGCCGCGCCGGCAGCGCCGGCGCCGGGCGGCCTCGCCGCGCTCGAGCAGCGGCTGCAGGACCTCGAGGCCCGCATCGCCGCGCTGGAGAACGCGCGAGCATGAATCGCGCACGCCCCGCCGCAGCCGGGAAACGTTTCGCGGGCTAAGGTGTGGCCATGAGAATTGCCACGCTGGCCGCCGTCCTCGGAGTCCTCCTCGCCATGCTGCTGCCCGCCAGCGGCCGTCTCGAAGCGGCCGAGGTCGCGCCACCCGCGCCCGCCTTCACGCACGCGGCGCAGGCTGACTGGCTGAACTCCTCGCCGCTGACCTGGCAGCAACTGCGCGGCCAGGTCGTGCTGCTCGAGTTCTGGACCTTCGCCTGCTGGAACTGCGACCGCTCGATCCCCTGGGTGCAGGACCTGCAGAAGCGGCTTGGCGTGCGCGGGCTGCGGATCGTCTCGGTGCACACGCCGGAACTGGCGAGGGAAAGAGTGCGCGCCAACGTGGTCGCGGCCGTCGCGCAGCGAAATGTCACCTGGCCCGTGATGCTCGACGACGATTACTCGTACTGGAATGCCCTCGGCAACCAGTACTGGCCAGCGTTCTACCTCGTGGACAAGCAGGGCCGCGTGCGCGCGTCCTTCGCCGGCGAAACGCACATTGGCGACGCGCAGGCCAGGAGCGTCCAGGACGCGCTGCTTAAGCTGCTCGCCGAGCCCGCGGGCTGAGGATTGCCCGCAGGGCTAGCGCGGCTCGCGGGCCTGGTGGTGCCGCGCCGGAACATCGCCCCAGGCGTAGCCCGCGCCGACCGTGAGCATGCGGCCGTCGGCATCGCCTTCGACCCCGTAAAGCATCAACTGCGTGTCCTTGACCCAGCGCAGGTTCAGGGCGACGTCGAAATGGCTGCCGACCCGGAACTGCGCCCCGCCGTCCACGTACCAGCCGCGACTCGCATCGCTGTCGGAAATGGTGTTGTCCTGCGCAGAAAGCGAGCTCCAGTTGCGCAGCGCGCCAACGCCGAGGTACGGACGCACGAGGCCGTTGCGCGGCATCAGCTTGAGCCCGAGCGTGACCTCGGCGATGTCGGCCGAAATATCGTTGGGCACATCGCCCTTCTGGTTCCCCGAATACACGCCGGAGGCCGACCACCACAGGGGCAGCACCGGCCCCATCGCGACGTCGGCCATGACCCCGAGGCTGGCCTGGTGCTCGAGCGGATCCCAGAAGTTTTCATTGTTCATCGTGCGGCCGCCGATCATGCCGTTGATGGCGCCGTCGGCCAGCGCCGGCGCGGCCGTGGTGGCAAGCAGCAGCACGCAGAGCGCGCGAGTCGCGATGAATTTCATTGAGCGTTACCCCGTAAAGGAATCTGCGCGTATTGTACGAACCGGAGGCTTGAATACATGACATCGCAGGCACTTGCTTTGCTGGAAGGCGGCTGCAGCTGCCGCGCCGTGCGTTACCGCATGAGTGGCCCGCCGATGATTGTTCACTGCTGCCACTGCACCTGGTGCCAGCGCGAAACCGGCACGGCGTTCGCCGTCAACGCGGTGATCGAGCGCAGCCGCGTGGAAGTCACCGGCGAAGTCGAGAGGGTCGACACCCCCTCGGCCAGCGGCAAGGGCCAGCAGGTCGCGCGCTGCGTGCGCTGCAAGGTCGCGCTCTGGAGCCACTATCCGCAGTCGGGCACCAAGGTCGCCTTCATCCGCGTCGGCACGCTCGACACGCCGGCGGCGTGTCCGCCCGACGTGCATATCTTCACGTCCACGAAGGTGCCGTGGGTGACGCTGCCGCCCGGCGCGCGCGCGTTCGCCGAGTTCTACAAGGGTTCGGACGGCGTCTGGAGCGCCGAGGCCGCCGCACGCCGCAAGGCCGCGATGAGCAGCTGAGCCGCTAGCCCGGACCGAACTTCAGCGTCTCGGTCGCGAGCACGACCTCGCGCAGCAGGAACAGCAACGCGAGCAGGAAGCTCAGCAGCGCGCCGATGAACAGCAGCGCGGCCGGCACGCCGGCGTTGATCTCGGTGAACTCGCCGAGGAACAGTGTGATGATCACCGCGCACACCAGCACGGCCGTGACCACGCACAGCGCGATGGCGCGGGCGATCAGCCGCGCGCGACGCGACAGGTTGCGCAGGCGCTGCTCGACCTCGCCGCGCAACTCTGGCGCGGCGTTCTCGAGACGCAGCTCCAGCAC
>JAYUGN010000075.1:0-2199 GCA_043767605.1 Gammaproteobacteria bacterium | reverse complement strand
CGTACGCGGAAGCGCCGCCGCGGCAGGCCGTGGGCGCGACCGCGCCGTCGATCTGCGCGTCGCCAGTGGCTCCGGGAATGACGCCTTTCAGGAAATTCGCCACGCGATTGGAAACGTTCACAGCTGGCGCGCTGCCGTCGTTGATGCAGCCATTCACCGCGAAGCGGTAAGTGCCGCCCGGCGTGCTGGGCAGCCAGGCCGGGAAGGCCTCGTAGGCTTCAAAGTTTGCGGTCCATTTCCACACAAACTGGCCGCCGTAAACGGCCGGCAGCTCGGCGACGGCAGGCCACTGCACGCGGGTCTGCACTTCGCCGGTCTGGTTGGCGAAGAATTCCCACTTCGCCGAGTCGGCGGCGTCTGCGTTGCCGCAGGTCTGGCCGTCCTTGCAACGCTGCACCAGCACGCGTGGGTTGTCGACCGCGGTCGAGCCGCCCTGCCAGGTGAATTGGGCCGCCTGGAAATAAGCGATATCGGGCGGCTGCGTCAGCGCCTTTTTTGAGCCCGCGTCTGGCGGCAGCACCGCGTAGTAGGCCTCGAAGGAATCGCGCGTGGCCTGGCCGTGTGCGCGCGACACCGCGACCTGACGAGCCTCGTCGGCCTGCGCCGCCGCGTCGTGCGGCTCGGGCTGCAGCTCCGGAGCGCCTTTCATGGCGCCGGCCATGCGCACGAGGCGCGTGACCATGTAGTCGGCGGTGTGCGGGCCGTAGGCCGTAAGGTCCTTGCGGTAATGATCGTAGCCCTGGTACTCGCGGTAGCTGACGGTGTAGCCGTTGTAGTCGCCGGCATGGCCGACGCCGACGGCGAGCTTGTAGCCGCGGTTCGGCGACAGCTCTTCCCTGGTGAAGTTGCCCTTGATCGCGGAGAAATTGGTCGGAGCAGTGGCGGGCGCGGGCGGCTCGGCGTTAGCGTACGGCACATACAGCGGTGAATCCCAGCCGTCGGCGGGGTTGTGCACCTGCGCGCGCATGTGCGCGATGGCGGCCGCGCTGCGATTGGTCGCGCCGCCGTCCGGCGCGAGGTCGTAGCCGAACTCCGAGGGGTCGTAGTGCTTCGCCTGCGTCGCGCAGGCGGCGGCGTACTTGGGATCGTTCTTGTAGTTGTCGAGGATGCAGGCCCAGTCGAAGCCGTCGTAGATGTCACCCGCCACGTCGTTGGCGCGCGACTCGAAGTTCAGGATCAAGTCGACTTGCGCTTCGCAGGCGCAGGAGCCCAGCACCATGTCGCCGAGGCGCACGGCCTGCAGCTTGAGGCGCAGATTTTCCTCGACCGTGCCGAACGCGGGCAGCTCGTAGTTCTCGGGCACCGGCAGGCCTTCGGCTTTCATCAGGTCCCAGATCGGCTGGCCCTCATTCGCGCCCGTGGTGCGCGTGCAATCCGCGGCGTTGGGCACGCCGGGATCGCCGGCGACGGTGGTCTCGCTGCGGCAAGCCGACACGCCAGGAAACGGGTGCGACAGCGGGCCCGGCGTCCACGCCAGGCGGTAGTCCACGGGGAAGGCGTTGCTGAGCGGCACCTGCACTTCCGGCACGTAGTTGTTGGGCGGAATCTGGCCCGGCTCCAGCGGCGCATCGACCGGCTGTTCGCCGCCAATCACCTTGAAGCCCTTGACCACGGCGTCGGCGAGGAAGCGCGCGTTGCGCTCGTTCTGCGCGTAACCCTTGTGGCCCCAGTCGCGCCACACGCCCTCGCCCGGCGCGCACGCCGGACCGCTGCGGCCCGGGCCGTTGCAGACGCTGCCGTCCTGGCGCAGCTGTTGCTGGTCGTTGCCGGACTGTTCGGAGCTGCCGACGTCGCCCTGGCTGAACACCAGCGGCGCGCCGATCTCGCGCTCGACGAAGCGCTCGAGGAACGACACGTAGTCGCCGCTGTGCAGGTTGTAGCCGTCGAGGCCCTCGGGATGCTCGCCCCAGTTGATCCAGGCCGCGATCGGCTTGGGCTGGGCCTCGTCCGTTTCGATGCGCATCACGACCAGGCCGTGGTCGCCGTATTCCTTCGGGTAACCGGCCGGCGTGCCATCGTCGGCGCGCTGCGGCTTGGTGACGTTGCCCTTGAACACCTTGTGCCGCACGGTGGTCGCGCCCATGCGCGCGGGCTTCAGGTTTTGCTCGGCGTCCAGGATCGCCTGCGCCAGCTTGCGCGCCTGGTTCTCGAAGAAGCGTGATTCGTAGACGTCCTGGAAGATCCACACGCCGGCCGACA
>JAYUGN010000074.1:0-2207 GCA_043767605.1 Gammaproteobacteria bacterium | reverse complement strand
CGTTGTTGACCAGCACGTCCACGCCGCCGGTCGAGGCTTCGGCCTGCTCGACGAGTTTCTGCACATCGGCCTCGACCGTGACGTTGGCGAGGCAGCCCTCCACTTTCGCGGCCGCGAAATCTTTCTTGAGCGCAGCCACCGCCTCGGCCAGCCGGCGCTCGTGGATGTCCGAGATGACCAGGTGCCGCGCGCCTTCCTCGAGACAGCGTCGCGCCGTGGCCATGCCGATGCCGCCGCCGGCCGCGGCCGTGACCAGCACGGATTTGTCTTTCAGCAGGCCGTGAGGCGCGAGGTAATCCGGAGCTTTGTTCATGAGTCGCCGCGCGCTTCCTTGGGCATGCCGAGGCCACGCTCGGCGATCAGGTTCAGCTGGATCTCGCTGGTGCCGGCGTAGATCGTGTCGGCGCGCGAGAAGAAAAACATGCGCTGCAGCGCCTGCACGTCGGGGTTGCCGGACACCGAGTCCGCATCGGGTCCGAGGACGTCGGCGGCCAGCTTGCCGAGCTCGCGGTGCCAGTTGGACCAGTAGTACTTGAAGATCAGCGCCTCGCGCTTGAGCGCCGTGCTCTCGGCGCCGGACAGCATCCGCAGCGCGTTGTAGCGCATTACGCGCAGGCCGCACCAGGCTGCGGCGATGCGCTGGCGCAGCAGCGGGTCCTGCGCCTTGCCGCCGCGCTTGGCGGCGGCGATGACCAGATCGAGCTCGCGCGCGAAGCGCATCTGCGTGCCCAGCGTCGAGACGCCGCGCTCGACTTCCAGCAGGCCCATCGCGACTTTCCAGCCATTGCCGGCGCCGCCGACCACGTGGTCCGCCTGCGCCACCGCATTGTCGAAGAACACTTCGTTGAACTCGGCGCCGCCACTCATCTGGCGGATCGGCCGGATCGTGATGCCGGGCTGCTTGAGCGGCAGCAACATGAAACTCAGGCCCTTGCCGCCGCGGGTGCCGGTCTCGCCGCGCGCGAGCACGAAGATCCAGTCGGACTCGTGCGCGAGCGACGTCCAGGTTTTCTGGCCGTGCAGGCGCCAGGAACCGTCGGGCTGCTGCACGGCGCGCGTCTGCACGTTCGACAGGTCGGAACCGGCGTTGGGCTCGGAATAACCCTGCGCCCAGAACTCGGTGCCGTCCGTGATGCGCGGCAGGAAGCGCTGCTTCTGTGCCTCGCTGCCGAACCGGATCAGCGCCGGGCCGAGCAGTCCCTCGCCGAGCAGGCTGATGCGCCCCGGCGCGCCGGCGCGCGCGTATTCCTCGTGGAAGATCACCTGCTGCTCGATTGGCAGCCCGCGGCCCCACGGCTGCGGCCATCCGACACAGCTCCAGCCGCCCTTGGCCAGCTCGTGTTCCCATTCCTTGCGCAGCGCCGGCTCGAATTCCTCGTCGCCGGGTCCGCCACGATGCTTGAGCTTGGCGAAGCGCCCTTTCAGGTGCGCACGCATCCACGCAGCCACCTCCGCGCGGAACGCATCGTCGTTGCGCGCATCGTTGACCGCAAACGTTTTCCCCTCTCCCGCGTGCGGGAGAGGCGCCAGGGGTGAGGGTCTTTCCATCACGCGTCGAGCAACCCGGCGGCAATCTGTTCGCGCATCGCCCCGGCGGTGCCGAGCCAGTGCGAGCCCGCCTGCGCGCGCTTGAAGTAGAGCTGCGGATCAAATTCCCAGGTGAAGCCGACGCCGCCATGCAACTGGATCCCTTCCTGCGCACACTGGAAGAACGCATCCGAGGCCAGCGCTTTGGCCATCGCGCATTCGCGCTCCAGCTCCGCGTAAGGCGGATTCAAAGCCGCGAGTGCAGCGACGCCGCAGACCGCGGAGCGCAGCGCCTCGACCTTCACCATCATCTCCGCGCAGCGGTGCTTGACCGCCTGGAACGAGGCGATTGCCCGGCCAAACTGCTTGCGTTCGCTCACGTGCTTGAGCGCCAGCTCCAGGCATTGCTGCGCGCCGCCGAGTTGCTCGGCGGCGAGATACAGCCGCGCCAGCGCGCGCGCCGAATCGAGGCCGTGGCGCCGGGCCGGCGCGTCCACGCGCTCGGCCGCGACGTTCTTCAGGTTCACGTAAGCAAAGCGCCGCGTGCCATCCCAGCCCTGCAGCGGCTCGACGGTGAGACCTGGTGCGTGCTGGGCGACGACGAACAGCGCCTGGGAGTTCCCGGCGCTGGCGACGAGGAACAAGCGCTCGGCCGTGGCGCCGTCGAGCAGGTTCGGGAT
>JAYUGN010000073.1:0-6572 GCA_043767605.1 Gammaproteobacteria bacterium | reverse complement strand
CGTGACGCGCATGAAGCGCCACAGGCTGCGGTTCGGGAAGATCGTGACGTTGCCGCGATATTCCTGCGCGAGGATCGAGCTGGCCACGTCGAGGTGGCGGTTGGCCGCGCCGATCGGCAGCACACCCTTGGCCAGGTCGATCACGTTCTTGGCGATGTTGCGGCCGGTGTTGAACGCGAACTGGCGCGCCGAGTGCAGCACGCCGCCCTCGTCCTCGCCCTTCTTGGTCATGAACGGCAGCACGTGCGGATTGGTCTGGCTGACGATGAAATGGTTGACGTTGTGCAGGCGGCGCATCCGCATGATCGGCAGGTCGCTCTTGAGCGAGCCGTCATTCCACTTGAGCAGCGGCATGAACGGCACGCGCTCCTCGTTCTCGTCCTGCGTCATCAGCATGACCGGCGGGAACAGCAGCGGCACCGCGCACGAAGCCAGCACGGCTTCGCGCAGGTACAGGTAGGGGAAAGTCAGGTAGTTCAGCAGGCGCGGCGGCTGGTTGCTGCCCGCCGGCGACACGGTGATGTTCACGATGCGGCCCGACAGGTTGTAGGCCTGCTCGAAGGTGAGGTCGCGCACGTTGCGCGCAATGGCCTTGCGCAGCTGCGACTGGTCCATGATCGCGCCCCGCAGCCACATCTGGCGCAGCGGCAACGCGCGCCAGAAATGGTAGTAGGCGCTCTCGGTCTCGAGCAAGCCGTGCATCTCCTCGGGCGCGCGCGTACCCAGGGTGGCGGCGACCACCGCGCCGGCGCTGGAGCCCGACACGACGTTGGGCACGAGGTCCTCGCGGAACAGCGCCTTGACCACGCCGACGTGGAACAGCCCCAGCGTGGCACCGCCGGACAGCATCAACGCGGAGCGGCCGTAGGACAGCGCGACTTCGTGGAAGAACTTCAGCTTGTCGGCGCTGGAAAAGCCTTCGATCTCCGAGTCGCAGAGTTCGTTCAGGCAGGCGACCACTTCGGCGACGTATTCCTGGATCAGGTTCTTGGTGCCGACGCGCGTGGCGCCATACAGCGCGGGGTTGCCGATGTTGCCCAGGTTCCAGTGCAGGCCCTGGCGAAGGTAGTGGACGAGGCCCTTGACGTCCTTGCCGGCGCGGAACTGCTTGAGCTGGCGCAGGCGAGAGCGGATCAGGCGCCAATCGTAGTCATCCGAGGTTTCGTCCTGCTTCCACTCGTCCAGGCCATCGCGGCGGTCGAGTTCCTCGGCCGCCGAGTGCCAAGTGCGGTAGTCCGTGGCGTGCTGCATTGCGTACTCGCACTCTTTGGCAATTCGATCCACGGACACTCCGGATAGGTCAGTTGCCTCAATACTGGCCGAGATGCTGCATTGCGACAATAGGCAAAAGGGCTTAGGGGAAACCGCTACACTGTTCGTCCACCCTCGCCCGCCAGCCACCGTGAATCCCGGCCTTAATCAAGCGCTTGCGGCGCTGGACCGCATCATTCTCGGCAAGTCCCACCAGGTGCGGCTGGCGCTGACCTGCCTGCTGGCGCGCGGCCACCTCCTGATCGAGGACATCCCGGGCGTGGGCAAAACCACCCTGGCCCTCGCGCTGGCCCGTGTGCTGGGCCTGCGCTTCCAGCGCGTCCAGTTCACCTCGGACCTGCTGCCGGCCGACATCCTCGGCGTGGCCATCTTCGAACAGGCCAGCAGCACGTTCCGTTTCCATCCCGGCCCGATCTTTTCGCAGCTGGTGCTGGCCGATGAAGTGAACCGCGCCAGCCCGAAGACCCAGTCCGCGCTGCTCGAAGCCATGGAAGAGCGCCAGGTGACCTCCGAGGGCGAGACGCGGCCCCTGCCCGATCCGTTTTTCGTGATCGCCACCCAGAACCCGGCTTACCAGATCGGCACCTTCCCGCTGCCCGAATCACAGCTCGACCGCTTCATGATGCGCATCGCGCTGGGGTATCCGCCGCCGGATGCCGAGCGCACGCTGCTGGCCGAGCGCGACCGCCGCGACCTGCTGCTTTCCATCCAGCCCGCGCTGCAGCCTGCGCAACTGGTCGAGTTGCAGGGGCAAGTGAACAGCGTCAAGGCCGCGCCGGCCCTGCTCGAGTACGTGCTGGCACTGGTGCGCTATACGCGCGAGCACGCCGGGCTGCGCACGGGCCTGTCACCGCGCGCCGGCCTTTCGATCCGCCGCGCCGCACAGGCCTGGGCCCTGCTCGAAGGCCGCAGCGGCGCGATTCCGGAAGACGTGCAGGCCGTGTTCGCCGCCGTGGTGAACCATCGCCTGATGGCCACCGCCGAGCGCGAGGCCGGCGCGCCGACCGCCGACGAGATCATGAAAGCCGTCGCGATTCCGTAGGCTGGGCGCAGCGCCGCGAAGCTCATCATGCGCATCTGGCTGGTCCTGAAAATCCTGCTGCACCCGATCCGCTTCGCGCAGGACCGCATTGATGCGTGGGTGCTCGCACGCGTGAAGCGCCAGCCCGGCCCCGTCGCGGTGCCGCGGCACCGCGTCTACATCGTCCCTTCCGGCTTCGGCTACGCCTTCGCGATGCTGACGCTGGTGATGCTGCTGGCAGCGATGAACTACTCCAACAGCATGGCCTTCGCGCTGACCTTCCTGCTCGCGGGACTGGGCCTGATCGCCATGCACCACACGCACGGCAACCTCGTGAACGTGGAAGTGCGCGCCGGCCCGGTGGCGCCGGTGTTCGCGGGCGAAATGGCGCACTTCGAGGTGCACGTGCTCAACCCCGCGCGCCGGGACAAGTACAGCGTGGGCCTGTCCTGGCCGCGCAAGCCGGTCTGCGCGAGCGCCGACATCGCCCCCGAGGACACCGCCGTGCTGAAGCTGCCGGTGCCGGCGGCGCGGCGCGGCTGGCTGCCCTCGAGCGTGTTCGCGGTGTCCACCGAGTTTCCGCTGGGCATGTTCCACGCGTGGACCTGGCTCGATCTCGAGATGTCCTGCCTCGTCTACCCGACGCTGGCGCCCGCGGGCCGCGTACCACCGCCGGCGCACGGCAGCGGGGGCGCCCTGAGCGGCGGCAGACCGGGACTCGACGAATTCGCCGGCCTGCGCGAATACCAGCGGGGGGATTCCGCGCGCGCCATCCACTGGAAGAGCTTTCCCAAGCTCGGCGTGCCGATGGTCAAGCAGTTCCAGGAAACGCTCGATCGCGAGTTCTGGCTCGACTGGAACGAGCTGCCCGAGCTGGATACCGAGGCGCGACTGTCGCAGCTCGCGCGCTGGGTGCTGGAGGCGGAAGGCGGCGCCCTGAGCTACGGCCTGCGCATTCCCGGCACGCGCATAGCGCCCTCGCGCGGCGAGAGCCACCGCCATGCCTGCCTGAAGGCGCTGGCGCTCCACGAGGCACGGGCCTGACGTGACCCGGACCACCGCCGAGGACTATCTCGCGCAAGCCTCGCTGCTGCGCCTGCTCGGCGTGATCGCGCTGGTCACGGCGCCGCAATTCCTGCGCATGCCAGCCTACCTCGGTGCGCTGGTCGGCGTGATCGGCATCTGGCGGGCGGTCGCGGCGCTGCGCCAATGGCGCCTGCCACCGACCTGGCTGAAGGTCACGCTGGTGCTGCTGGCCTTCGCGCTGGTGCAGGTGTCCTATGGCCGCGTCAACGGCCAGCACGCCGGCGCCGCGCTGCTGGTGGTCATGCTCGCGCTGAAGCTCACCGAGATGCGCTCGCGCCGCGACGTGCTGGTGGTGGTGAGCCTGTGCTACTTCGTGATGCTCACCCACTTCCTGTTCTCGCAGGAAATCTGGACCATCTTGTACCTGCTGCTGTGCGCGGTGGCGGTGACCGCGATGTTGATCGAGGCCAACCACGCCGGCCGGCCGCTGCCGCCGCGCGTCACGCTGCGCAAGGGCGCCTTCCTCGTGGCCGAGGCACTGCCGCTGATGCTGCTGTTCTTCATCCTGTTCCCGCGCGTGCCCGGCCCGCTGTGGGGGCTGCCGGCGGACGCCGGCGCCGCGCGCAGCGGCATTTCCGACACGATGGACCCGGGCGACATCGCCAAGCTGGTGCAGGACGACGCCATCGCCTTCCGCGTGCGCTTCACCGGCACGCCGCCGCCGCAGAAGCAGCTCTACTGGCGCGGGCCGGTGCTGTGGTACTTCGACGGCCGGCGCTGGCGCGCGCCGTTCCACGGCGACGACTATTTCGCGATGTACGCGCCCGGGACGCAGCTCAACGCCTACGCCAGCCTTTCGGCCGAGGTCGCCGGCGAACCGGTCGGCTACGAAGTCACGCTCGAGCCGAACCGGCAGAACTGGCTGTTCGCGCTGGACGTGCCGCGCGCCGACGCGCTGCCGCCGGGCACGCAGCTCACGGGCTACTACCAGCTGCTGTCGCGCGACATCCTCAAGGAGCGCTACCGCTACGAGGCGATCTCCTACCCGCGCTACCGGCTCGAGCCGGAAATGGCCGAGCAATGGCAGCGCAGCGGCATCCGCCTGCCTGAAGACCGCAACCCGCGCGCGCGGGCGCTGGCGCAGCAGTGGCGCGAGGAAGGCCTCACCGGCCGCGCACTGGTGAACCGCGCGCTGCAGACGTTCCGCGCGGAGAAGTTCTTCTACACGCTCGAGCCGCCCAAGCTCGGCGACAACCCGGTGGACGAATTCCTGTTCGAGACGCGCCGCGGCTTCTGCGAGCACTACGCCAGCGCCTTCACCGTGCTGATGCGCGCCGCCGGCATCCCGGCTCGCGTCGTGGTCGGCTACCAGGGCGGCGAGCCGAACTCGCTCGGCGACTACTACGTGGTGCGCCAGTCCGACGCGCACGCCTGGAGCGAGATCTGGCTCGCCGGCGAAGGCTGGGTGCGGGTGGATCCGACCGCGGCGGTCGCGCCGGAGCGTGTCGAGCACGGCCTGTCGAACGCGATCGCCGAATCCGAGCTGCCCGGCTTCCTGCGCCGCGGCGGCTCTGGCTTCTGGTACTGGCGCCTGCAGGCGAGCGTGGCCTGGGACTGGGTCAACGTGAAATGGGATCGCTGGGTGCTCGGCTTCAATCCCGAGCGGCAGTTTGAATTCCTCAACCGCTTCGGCCTCGGCGACTGGCAGAACATGGTGATCGCGCTCACCGTCGGCATCACCCTCTTCATGGGCCTCGTCGGCCTGCGGGTGCTGCGCCAGATGCTGCCGGCGACGACGGCGGATCCGGCCCTGCGCCTGTGGCGCCAGGCCACCAAGCAACTCGCGAAACAAGGACTGACGCAGGCCGCCAGCGAAGGCCCGCGCGATTTCGTCGAGCGCGCCGCGCGCGAGCGCCCGGACCTCTCGGCTCCCTTGCAGCAACTGCTGCGCGCGTACTTGTCGGCGCGCTACCTGCAGGAACGCGCGCCGCGCGAAGCGCAAATCGAACTGCTCGGTGCGCTAAAGGCGCTGAAGGCGCTGAAGGCCTCCTGATCGCGACCTCGCTGGTCGCTCGGCACGCCTTCGCTGACGCTGTCATCCCCGCGAACGCGGGGATCCAGCGCGCCCTCGCTGGCCGCTCGGGTACCCACCGCTCTGCGTCGGTAAGCGTGGTTAGCGCGCGGCATCACCGCCACGTCCAGGGCGGTACGCCTGTAGTGACAAGCGAGTACGCGCTGATGATCCTCGGTGGCTACGGAAGTAGACAGCCTGAGACGGCACTGATTGCGCGTGGCGGTCGGATGTCGCCCGAGCGTAAGTAAGGCGCAGCCGGACTGGAACCCGCAGGGCGCTGCGAAGGTGAGCCGAGACATGGCGAGGCGAATCCGAGCAGCGGTCCGGCGAGCCATGAAGCGAGGGCGATATCCGGTATCAGCCACGCGCCAATCCAGCTTGCCGATGTAGGGCTGCCTGATCCCAAGCGCAGCGAGGGTGTGCCGCTGGGCTTCGCTACGCTCAGCCCAGCCTACGACGAGCGTCAGCGAGGGTGTGACGAGCGCAGCGAAGGCGTGCCGGATTCCTGCGTGTGCGGGAATGACGTCAGCCGAAGATCTTCTCGCGGCGGTAACTCCAGACCACGCCGGCCGCGAACAGCGCGCCGACGGCCAGCGTGCCGCCCCACGACAGCGCGCACTGCCACAGCTCGATCTCGCGGCCCTTGCCGATCAGGCTGATCAGCACGCTCTGGCTCAGCGCGGGCACCAGCAGTGTCAGCGGCGTTGCCGCCACTGGCGAGACCACTTGCACCACGCTCGGGATCATCGGGAAGAGCTGGAACACCTGCACCCAGGTCTGCGCCTCGCGATAGCTGCGCGTCAGCGAGGCCAGCAACATCTGCGAAGCGGAGGCCAGCAGCACCAGCGGCAGCGCGACCAGGAAGATCTTCAGCGCATTGACCGGCCCCAGCGACAACTCCAGCCCTCCGGGCAACGCCGGCACGATGGACAAGCCGAACGCCATCGCGCTGACGCAGATGCCCAGGCTGACCGTCGAGAACGCAATCGTGGCCGCCAGTTTGCCGAGCACGATCTGCGCGCGCGGCACCGGGTTCAGCAGCAGCGGCTCGAGCGTGAGGCGCTCGCGCTCGCCGGCGGTGGAATCGATGGCGAGGTACATGCCGCCGAAGAACGCCGCGAACATCAGGCCGTAGGGCAGGAAGCTCACCAGCATCGCGATCAGCGGATGCACGCCGGA
>JAYUGN010000072.1:0-2212 GCA_043767605.1 Gammaproteobacteria bacterium | reverse complement strand
CCAAGAACCGCGAGCAGAACTTCGCGCTGAACCTGCTGCTCGATCCCGACACGGATTTCGTCAGCCTGCTCGGCGCCGCCGGCACCGGCAAGACGCTGCTGACGCTGGCCGCGGGCCTGGCCCAGACGCTGGATGAGCCGCGCTACCGCGAGATCATCATGACGCGCGTGACCGTGCCGCTGGGCGAGGACATCGGCTTCCTGCCCGGCACCGAGGAAGAAAAAATGACGCCGTGGATGGGCGCGCTGATGGACAACCTCGAGGTGCTGACGCAGACCACCGAGGCCGGCGACTGGGAACGCGCCGCCACCAATGACCTGCTGAGCAAGCGCATCAAGATCCGCTCGCTGAACTTCATGCGCGGCCGCACCTTCCTGAACCGCTTCATCATCCTCGACGAGGCGCAGAACCTCACCGCCAAGCAGATGCGCGCGCTGATCACGCGCTGCGGCCCTGGGACCAAGATGGTGTGCCTCGGAAACCTCGCGCAGATCGACACGCCTTACTTGAGCGAGACGACCTCCGGCCTCACCTACGTGGTCGATCGCTTCCGCGGCTGGGCCCACGGCGGCCACGTGACGCTCGAGCGTGGCGAGCGCTCGCGCCTGGCGGCGCATGCGTCGCTGATCCTCTAAAAAAACAAAAGGGGTCGCAGTCCTTTTCTTTCCAATGGACCCATTGCTGCCGCTGCTGGGCTTCGCTTTCCTCGCCGGCTTCATCGACGCGGTGGCCGGTGGCGGCGGGCTGATCCAGGTGCCCGCGCTGTTCATCCTCATGCCGGGCGTGCCGGCACCCGCCCTGCTCGGCACCAGCAAGTTCGCGGGGATCTTCGGCACCAGCCTGGCCGCGGCGCAGTACGCGCGCCGCATCGCCATCGAATGGCGCACCACGCTGCCCACCGGCATTGCCGCGCTGGTGTTCAGCTATGCCGGCGCGCGCACCGTGGCGCAGGTCCCGCCCGACCTGCTGCGGCCGCTGATCCTCGTCCTGCTGGTCGGCGTGCTCATCTACACGCTGTGGAAGAAAGACCTCGGCGCCTTGCACGCCCCCAAGCTCTCGCCGGGCGCGGCGTTCTGGATGGGCCTTGCGACCGGCGCGCTCATCGGTTTTTACGACGGCTTCTTCGGGCCCGGCACGGGATCTTTCCTGATCATCGCCTTCGTCGGCCTGTTCGGTTTCTCGTTCCTGGCGGCGTCAGCCTCGGCCAAGGTCGTCAACGTGATCACCAACGGCGCCGCGCTGGCGTATTTCATCGGCCACGGCCAGGTGCTGTATGCGGTGGCGGCGCCGATGGCGGCCTGCAACCTCGCCGGGTCCTTCGTCGGCACGCGCCTGGCGCTCAAGCTCGGCAGCAAATTTGTCCGCGGCGTGTTCATCGTGGTCGTGTCGGCGCTGATCGCGCGCTACGCCTTCGACCTGACGAAATAGAGGGGACGCACACCTTTATTTCGTGTCGCACCGCCGCCAATAAAGGTGTGCGTCCCCTTTAGGCCAAAGGTGTGCGTCCCCTTTAGGCCCGGTCTGCGCTGAAGGGCATCACTTCGGCGAGCGTGGACTTGCGCAGCAGCAGCATCAGCAGGCGATCCATCCCCAGCGCCACGCCCGCGCAGTCGGGCAAACCGGCGCGCAGTGCCTGGATCAGGTTTTCATCGGGCGGCGGCACGACGTGCCCGGCCTGCCGGCGTCGCTCGCAATCGGCGGCGAAGCGCCGCGACTGCTCGCCGGCGTCGCTCAGCTCGTGGAAACCGTTGGCGAGCTCGAGGCGTTGCCAGAACAGCTCGAAGCGCTCGGCCACCGGCGGATCGGCCGCGCGCACGCGCGCGAGCGCGGCTTGCGAAGCCGGGAAATCGTGCACGAACACCGGCGCGCCCTGTCCCAGCTTCGGCCCGACGATGAATCCCATGCCGTAGTCGAGCCAGCCGTCGCGGTCCAGCGGGCCTTCAGGCGCCTGGCCGCGCGCGAGCGAGGCGAGGATCTCGTCCGAGGCATTGAACGGATCGACGCCCGCGTGCTCCAGCCAGGCTTCGCGATAGGTCATGCGCCGCGTGGCCGCTGGCGCGCCGAGCGCGACCAGCAGTTCGGACACTTCATCCATCAGCCGGTGATGATCGAAGCCCGGGCGGTACCACTCGAGCATCAGGAACTCGGGGTTGTGCACGCGGCCGCTGTCGCCGGCGCGGAACACGTGGCCCAGCTCGTAAATCGGCCCGCT